>CACYAW010000002.1 GCA_902772455.1 uncultured Bacteroidales bacterium | reverse complement strand
GTTTGAAAGCGTCGCGCTGATCGTAAGTATAAGAACCAGTTGATGTTTCATTGGCATTTCCATAGCGTGCTTTGCAGGCTTGTCCACAATAGCGGCACAGCTTGGCTACTTCATTGGCCTGATCTTCAGTAAAGGCTACATAACCCGTGGGATTACCAGTCTCAGGGTTGTGGGTATAGTAGTTGTCAAGCATCAGGCTGTAGTCAAATGTGGTAGCGGGCAATTCTGACATATATTGGCTCCAGGAAATAGAGTAGCCGGGGACTGCTGCTACCTCGCTAGGATATTTCCAGTAGTACATGATCTGTGCCATGGCGAGCGGTCCACAACCAACCGAAGTGATTTTTCCAGAACCGTTCACAGGACACTGGCGGTTCATGGGCTCGCCTTGTCCCCAGTCGGTCTTCAGCAACGGCTCAACAGCGGCCGAGCGCTTGGATGCCTTTACTGGAACGGTTTCGCCCTTGTAGGCCTGAGCGGTTTCAATCTGGCCCTTAAGCATTTTCAGGTAACCCTTCATGTTGTCGGGCAGGTTGTTCATGTCGATGTTGCCCTTATCTCCATAAGCAAGTACCTGCTTAGCGCAGTCGTCACCGGCCATGATGACCCAACCGCCACCATCAATGTTGAACACATAGTAGGCGTTGCCTTCTACCTTAGATGCTTCAGCGTGGGCGAGTCGGATATCAGCCAAGGCTGGAGCATTGAAGGATTTCGAACTAGTGTGCTGCTTCAAGAAATGATTTGCAGCCATGCGGGCGTCGCTAACGCTGATGGAAGCGGCATTTGCATTTAATGACACAGCAGCCAGTGCGGCCAGTGCCATTGAACTAAGTAAGCGTTCAATCTTCATAATTGTAATGGGTTTTAAAATGTTAATAGTATCCTTTAAATTATATTTGCCGCCAAAGATAATCATTTAATTTGGAAAATCAGTTTTTTAGTTGATAAAATATTCAGTTAAATACAAAAAAAACGGCAAGGCCAATATCTGATATTGGCCTTGCGAAATATTGAGCTAACTGGAGCTATTGGAATCAGTTAAGCAGATTGTCAATCAAAGAAGTCACATCAGCAATGTTGATCTCATCGTCGCCGTTCATATCGGCAACCTCAAGATGAAGGTTTGTCATGGTGTTGTTACCCAACAGGTAATCGATCAGTACTGTGGCATCGGCAATGTTGACCTCTCCATCACCGTTAACATCACCCAACTGGATGGTAACAGGCGGTTGCCAGCCCTCGGGAGGCTGTACGCCGATAACCATCTCATGGCCAGAGTTGAAATGGCACTCATCACCACTGCGGTGGGTCATGTTAAGCGCAGTGGATACATACCAGCCGTCACACGTGCCATACCAACCGAAGTTATAGTGGAATTTTCCGTCGCTATTGTAACCGTCACAGATGAAAGCGTGTCCGGAACCACCGCCCGTGTCGCTTGCAGCATAGAAGATGGGACGTCCTGCATCCAACTCGGTCTTCATCATCGCTTCCCATTGCGCAGTAGTGTAGTTTCCTTGGCTCCACCAGCCGCCACCGCCTCCTTTTTGCACATATTGGGCGCTGGAACGATAGCCAAAGGATACCATGGCATTGCGCTGATCTTGGGTATAGGCGCCGCTGCCGTCGGGGTGATAGTTCATTTCTACGGACTGACCACAATAGCGGCTCAGTTTGGCGACTTCTTGGCCTTGAGCGTTGGTGTAGGTGTCCTGGATGAGTTCTTGCAGGTCGTAGTCCCAATGGCAATAGGAGTTGAGCATCAGGCTGTAGTCAAATGTGGTAGCCGGAAGTGCTGGAATATTCTGTCGTATAGCATAGCAGTAGTAGCCGTCAAGGCTGCCACTACCCTCGGGATATTGCCAGTAATTCATTACCTGGGCCATCGCAGTGGCTACGCAGCCTACAGCAGAGTATAAGCCCTGATAAACGGGGCACTGCCAGTCATAGGGGTCTTCCTGGCCCCAGGTGGTCTTGATCAGGGGCTCGACATTGCCACTGGCGTTGAACGACTGGGGTGCGGGAACCAGATCGTCGCCTTCATAGGTCTGCAGGAACTCGATTTCTTCCTTGAAACTGCTCAACAGACCTTTAAGTCCGTAAGGCATGTGATTGACGTCAAACTGGCCTTTCTCACTGTAGCCCAGCACTTGGACCGCCCTGTCCTCGCCGGCGATGATGATAAAACCGCCACCAGTGAGGTTAAAGGCATAATAATCGTTAGCAGACTTAACAGCAGTGGATGCCTCGGCATGGACGAGTTTGATGTCCTTTAGGGCAACAGGGGCTTTGAGAGAGCCCTTAGCTGCTTGCTGATGAATGAAATTGCTGGCCACCATGCGGGCGGTAACCGCATTGATGTTGCCGGCGCTGGCGTTGAGTGCTGCCATTGTCAGCGCTGCAAGCGTCAGTGAACCCATGAATTGTTTGACCTTCATAGTTTGATGTGTTTAATAAGGTTAATTATGTTGATTAAAAACAGGTCAAATTGATAATGATATTAGGATAACAAAGCATCAATGAGGTCGGTCACGTCCTCGATAGTCACGCTGGGCTTGTCTCCGTTCAGCAACCAGTCAACTGCCGTGGTCACGTCATCGATGGTGAAAGATGAGTTGTAACGGGCAAGGTGTCCCACAACATTAAGTTGGCCGCTCTCGCAGTCAACAGGGGAGCTCACTCGTGAATTTGAGCCAGAAAAATAACGGAATTGCAGTGAGTAGGACCCGCTCTGCAGTGTGTTGGGCAGCGTGATGGAGCTTGTTACGCTGCTTCCAGGCTCAAAGCTGTCCGTTGTCACGTTGATAGCCTGACTGGTAGCCATAAATTTGCCAGTGGCATCGTTGGTGAGAGAGAAAATCAGCTTGAGATTTGAGTAGCTGGTAAAAATATCGACGTTGCTGGCAACCACAGGCATGGCATCGCCAAGGGCGAGAAGGTCGTTTGTGGCATCCAAATCGTCGGCCGAGACAAAGCAATAGACGGGAGGAACTACACCCAGCAAAACCTCGTGGCCAGAATTGAAATGAAGAACATCACCATCGCGGTGGGTCATGTTAAGTGCGGTGGAAGCATACCAGCCGTCACAAGTGCCATACCAGCCGAAGTTGAAGTGGAACAGGCCCTCGGCATTATAGCCATCGCAAATGAAGGCATGGCCACCAGCGGCAGGGTCGTTGGCCGAGTACAGGATTGGGCGACGCATGTCGAGTTCTTCCTTAAGCATCGCTTCCCACTCAGCGGTAGTGTAGTCGTTGTTCCACCAACCGTTGCGTTCTTCAGAATGAGCTGATGAACTGTAGCCAAAATCTTTCATCGCTGCAAGCTGGCTGAAGGTGTAGGCTCCGCTGCCCTCAGGACTGTAACCCATGTCCACTGCCTGGCCGCAATAGCGTGAAAGTTTAGCCACCTCCTGGGCCTGCTCATCAGTGTACGTGTCCTGAATGAGTTCGCTCAGGCCCCAATCCCAGTGGCAGTAGCTGTTTAGCATCTTGCTATAGTCAAACGTCGTTGCCGGCAGGGCGGGAATAGTTTGTCCTATGTCGTAGCAGTAATAGGAACTTACCCCGTTGCAGCTGGTGGGATACTTCCAGTAATTCATGACTTGGGCCATTGCTGTGGCCACGCATCCAACAACACAATACTCGCCTTGATAGACGGGGCATTGCAGGTAGTAGGGCATTTCTTGGCCCCATTGGGTCTTGATAAGCGGCTCAATGCCGATACTGCGGCTGGTGCGAATGGCAGGTGTGATATTCAGTTCGGGATGAGCTTGTAGATATTCAATCTCTTCCTTGTAGCTTCGCATCAGCGCCTTGAAGTTGTCTGGCAGGTGACGGAAGTCAAGCCGTCCCTTGTCGCTGAAACCCAGCACCTGGTTGGCGCGGTCATCACCGGCAATGATGATGAATCCTCCGCCATCGATATTGAAGGCGTAATAAACATTGGCAGTATTATCTGCCGACGATGCCTCGATATGCGCCAGTTTCAAGTCGGCAGCGGCAGGAGCTTTGAACGACCCTGCAGTTGCTGCAGAGTGAAGTTTAATGAAACTGTTGGCAACGCTGCGTGCCGAATTCAGGTTCACGTTGGATGCATTGACGTGCAAAGCCATAGCGCTCAGCACGGCACATGCAAAGACACTTACTAGATTCTTGATATTCATAAATTGGAATTATAAAGGTTAAATGATAATTAATGTGGTGCCAAAAGTAGTAAGTTTCTAGCAAAAAGACAAGAAAAGTCAAGAATATTTAATCCAATTTGCGTTTTTTGCTGATATGATTCTAAATCCAACCCTTTTCAAGAGAGCAGATATAATTAAAAGTGGTGAGCATCTCAAAATACCCACCACTATCTCTAATTGAAATAATAGTCACAAAAGATAATCAGCTGAAAATTAGGTCAATGAGTGTGGTGACATCATCAATATTGACTTGTACGTTGCCAGTAGGTGTACCAGTGAACAGGTAATCAATGACAGTAGTGACATCATCGATATTGAATTTGGCATCGAATTTTGCGAATTTGCCGACAACGTTCAACTTGCCGAGAGAACTTCCTATGGCTGTCATTGTGTCGTCAATGAGATAGTTGAATTGCACCTCATAAGCACCATCGGCAAGATTGGTGGGCAATGTGATTGCGCCAAAAATGTCACTGCGCTGCACAAATTCGTTCTTGTTCACATGAATGGGATCGCTTGTTGCCACGACATTACCCTCTTGATCGGTCAAGGTGAACACCAGGTCAACATCGCTATAGGTTGTGTAGAGGTTCACACCAGTTGCTCGGGGATGAAGAATGCCTCCCTGCAACAGGAATTCGTGCTCAGCATCAATGTCCTTAGTGATAACCTTGCAATACACAGGAGGCTCCATATCGAGATACATACTGTTGTTAGCCCCATAGTCGCGGTATGAACCATCAAGGGTAGAGGTGATAATCGCTGTCGAGAGGAACCAACCGTCATTGACACCATACCAGCCCAAGTTGATGTGAAAGTATCCGTTGCTGTCATAACCGTCCATAATGAAAGAATGGCTTACGGATGTTTGGCCTACATGCTTGGCACTGTACATGATGGGGCGTCCAGCGTCCAGTTCAGTACGTATCATCCTTTCCCATTTCTCGGTGGTATAGGCAGTACGGTAGACTATCCTGGCGTTAGAATTATAACCAAGGGATTTCATCCCAGCCAACTTATAGCCGTTAGTGGAGCTGGAACCTACTGAATAACTCATTCTCGCAGCTTGGCCAACGTAGCGGCACAACTTGGCCACTTCCTGGACCTGTTCATCGGTGTAAACATCTTGGACTGTTTCCCCAAGCTCGTAGTCCCAGTGGCAGTAGCTGTTCAGCATTTTGCTGTAGTCGAACGTGGTCTCTGGAAGATCATCCAAGGTCATACTTATCAATGAACAATAGTAACCGGCAATGGGACCACATGTTGTGGGATATTGCCAGTAATTAAGTATCTGGGCCATTTGAACACCAGAGCATCCCACTTTACAATAATTTCCTTTATACATTGGGCACTGCAGGTAATAGGGCATCTGCTGGCCCCAGGTCGTCTTGATGAGCGGCTCAAGGATGACTTCGTTGTTCTCGCTGAAGTGGCGCTGGGGCACATTTAGGCTTGGATGTGCTTGCAGATACTCGATCTGTCTCTTGTAGTCGTTTAATAATGCTTTCAAGTTGTCGGGCATGTTGTTGAAGTCAAGACGGCCCTTATCGCTGAAACCCAACACTTGACTGGCGCGGTCTTCACCAGAAACAATGACGAATCCTCCTCCGTCAATGTTGAAGGCATAATAAGCATTAGCGCTGTGGTCAACTGATGAGGCCTCGGCATGTGCCAGCTTTAGATCAGCAAGGGCAGTCGCTTTAAAGGAACCGGGAGCAGATGAGTGATGCTTTAGAAAATTGTTGGCAGTCATTCGGGCTGCATTCAGGTCAACATTTGAAGCGTTTGCATTCACTCCTATCAAGGCTGCTAGGGTTAATGAATAAACCCTTATGAGTTTTGTGATATTCATGACTGGAAAAGTTTTATATGATAATTTGTTGCAAAGATATGTTTTTTCTGCCGATTAGACAAATAATGGCGTATTTCTTTTGGAATCACCTGTGAATGATGGGGTTATATCGCTCTAGAGGAATTATGATAAACCATTCTAAGTTTTAAGACAAGTGTACCTAATATAAATTGAAAAACCACATTGCGGTAATTTGGGTAAAAATATAGGTGAAAAAGGTATGTGTTTTGCTGGCGTTTTTTTATAATTTTGCATCGTTGAATAATCTGGACTTATGTTTTGATGTTTAATTGATGAAGATATTGTAATGATCAAACAATTATTAATTATAGTATGCATAATGACTTCGCTTGCAGTGGCAAGCGGTTATGCGCAAAACAATAACAATATGAGCAACAACAGCAAGAAAACACTGGTGGCCTACTTCAGCGCTACAGGCACAACAATGGAAGCGGCCACAAAACTCGCTAAGGTGGCTAATGCCGACCTGCATGAAATTGTTCCCGAGACCCTTTACACACCTGCTGACCTGAACTGGCGTGACAAGTCAAGCCGCAGCAGCGTTGAGATGGCCGACAAGAGCAGCCGTCCCGCTATCGCCAATAAGGTGGAGAACATGGAGCAGTACGACACTGTGTTTGTGGGTTATCCCATCTGGTGGTACATCGCTCCGACAATCATCAACACCTTCCTGGAGCAATATGACTTCACGGGAAAGACAATCGTTCCCTTCTTCACTTCAGGCGGCAGCGGTGCCGGCGAGACGATGAGGTATCTCAAGCCTTCGGCTCCCGGTGCTAACTGGAAGGAGCCCAAGAACCTCAATTACATGGGCGAAGCCGAGATGAAGTCCTGGATTGATTCACTCTGATTGGCTGATAGTTATGAATAAGAAGCAACTGTTAACTCTCATGATGGTCGCCCTGATGACCATTGTGGGCAGTGCACAAAGCCGGGTGTATTACACGACGGAGATTTCACCCGAAGCGCTTGTCAAGATCTACAAGGCCCTGGGTGTTGAGCCTACTGGTCGCGTGGCTGTGAAAATCAGCACTGGCGAAGCCGGTAACAACCATTATCTCAAGCCCACACTCATCCGCAACCTGGTGGACGAGGTGAATGGCACTATTGTCGAGTGTTGCACAGCTTATGGAGGTTCCCGACAGGATGTCTCCAAGCATTGGCAAACCATTCATGAGCATGGCTTTGACTCCATCTTTGCTGTGGATATCATGGATGAGTACGGCCAGATGCGCATTCCCGTTAAGGACCGCACCCACATCAAGTATGACATCGTGGGCGACCACTTGGCCAACTATGACTGGATGATCAATCTGGCTCATTTCAAGGGACATGCCATGGGTGGTTATGGAGGTGTGTTGAAAAATGCGTCAATTGGCGTTGCCAGCACAGCCGGTAAAGCCTATATCCATACAGCCGGTAAGACCAGCGATGCGGGCCAGTTGTGGCAACAGATTGCCGAACAGGACGATTTCCTCGAGTCGATGGCTGCTGCTGCTCAAGCGGTACATAATTACATGGGCGGACGTGTTATATATATTAATGTGATGAACAACATGTCGGTCGATTGTGACTGCGACGGGTCCCCCGAGGAACCCAAACTCAAGGATATGGGTATCATGGCCAGTCTTGACCCTGTGGCTCTGGATTGGGCCTGCGTGGAGATGGTGATGAAACACAAGGCGGCAGCTGGCGATGACAATGCGCCACTGATTGAGCGCATCAACAGCCGTCACGGCACTCACACCATCGACTGGGCCGAACACATCGGCCTTGGCACCAAAAAATACATTATTATTAACCTCTAATCAGAAACAAAAATGAATAATTTCGTTTATAACATTCCTGTTAAGGTCTATTTTGGAGAGAATCAATTGCAGCACCTCGGCGAGGAGCTGGCTAAGTTTGGCAAGCGCGTCCTGCTCACCTACGGTGGCGGATCGATTAAGCGCACAGGTCTCTATGATGCCGTTGTGGCCGAGGTCAAGAAAGCCGGCATGGAACTGTTTGAACTCTCAGGCATCGAACCCAATCCCCGCATCGACAGCGTGCGCCGTGGTGCCCAAATGTGCAAGGAGCACAATATCGATGTGCTGCTGGCCGTGGGCGGCGGCTCGACCATCGATGCCACCAAGTTTATGGCGGCAGGAGCCAAGGTTGATCATGACCCGTGGGATTTCTTCAATGAGAAGTGGTCGCCCATTACCGAGGCTTTGCCCATCATCAGCGTGTTGACACTCTCGGCAACGGGTAGTGAAATGGATGCCGGCGGTGTGATCAGCAACCCCGAGACCAATGACAAGATCGGGCGCGTTGAGAGCCCGACATTGTTGCCCAAGGTATCGTTCCTCGATCCTACCGTGACCTATACCGTGAGCCCTTATCAGACCGCCTGTGGCGCGGCCGATATGCTCTCGCACATCTTTGAGGTCTATTTCAATATGAATCAGGACCTTTATATGCTCGACTGTTTCATGGAGGGCATGATGAAGACCATCATCAAGTATGCTCCCATCGCCATGAAGGAACCCGAGAATTACGAGGCTCGCGCCAATCTGATGTGGACCTCCTCGTGGGCCATCAATGGTTTTGTCAATGGCGGCAAGCGTCAGGCTTGGAGCTGCCACCCCATGGAACATGAGGTGTCCGCCTACTACGACATTACCCACGGTCTGGGACTTGCCATCATCACCCCGCGATGGATGGAATATTGCTTGAGTGAGAATACGGTGAGCAAGTATGTGCAATTCGGAGTTAACGTCTTCGGTATCGATGAGAATCAACCCGCTATGGACATAGCACGCCAAGCCATTGACAAGACCAAGGAGTTCTTGTTCAGTACACTGGGCTTGAAGAGCACTCTTACAGAACTGGGCATTGGCGACGAACACATTCCCACGATGGCACGTAAAGCCTGTATGGGTGGCACCTTGCCCGGATTTGTCCCCCTCAAGCAAGAGGATATTGAGGTCATCTTCCGCAACTGCATGTGATGGCTATGAAATGTCATTATCGTTAATTAGACATTAACGCTAGCTTTGCATGCCGACGATGGTGACATGATTATGGACAAGCATGACAAGAAAAACGCAGATAAATCACGGCATTTAACCTTATGGAGGGTAGATTTATGCTAAAAAATGTGTTTTTTGTTGAAAAAATTGTCGAAAAATTTCCATAATTAAAAAATTGACTATATATTTGCAGTGTCATTGAGTTGATACTCTAGTCTAATAAGATTTGAAGCATCACTCAATAATAAAAATGGTTAATATACTTCCAGCTTTTAGATCAATTCTATAAAAATTAAAAGTTAATAAATTTGGAGAAATGTTATTTGCAGTGAGATCCGTGGCGCGGGAGCGTCGCGGATCTTATGTTTTTGTGCTGCCGTGTTTTTCTCCTGATAGGTCTATTGGTTGGTGGAGAAAGAGTAGGGCAGGTCATTGGTGGTAATACCACGTTTGGTATTGGGTGAGTTACCCATGATGAAATGAATGTTACCACCCTGCAGCAGACGAGCGTGATCCAGGTAGTTGTGGTTGTATGGCTTGCCGTCGATAGTCATGGACTGGATATAGCAGCCCTCGCCTTCACGCGAGAGAGAAACGGACTTGCCGTTCTCGAGTTTGAGCGTGACCTTGTCCAGATAGGGAGACCCAATCACATACTGGTTACTGCCGGGACACACGGGATAGAACCCCATGGCCGAGAATACATACCAGGCTGAGGTCTGTCCGTTGTCCTCATCGCCGCAGTAGCCGTCAGGCGTGGCGCTGTATAGGCGGTCCATCACCTGATGGAGCCAGTATTGGGCTTTCCAGGGTTGGCCTCCGTAGTTGTACAGGTAAATCATGTGCTGGATGGGCTGGTTGCCGTGGGCATAGTTGCCCATGTTCATGATTTGCATCTCGCGTATCTCGTGGATGGTGAAGCCGTAGTAACTGTCGTCAAACTCAGGTGGCACGGCAAAAACCGAATCCAGCATCTGGCAGAAGGTCTGCTTGCCGCCCATCAGGCCGATGAGGCCCTGCGGATCATGGAACACGCTCCACGTGTAGTGCCAGCTGTTGCCCTCGGTAAAGGCATCGCCCCACTTGAGCGGAGAGAACGGCGATTGGAACTCGCCATTGGAGAGGCGTCCGCGCATCAGTTTGGAGTCGGCATCGAACACTTTACGGTAGTTCATCGCTCGCTCGGCATAGACCTTGATTTCACTTTCGGGCTTGCCCAAGGCTTTTCCCAGGCGGTAGATGCACCAATCGTCGTAGGCGTATTCCAGAGTCCTGGCCACGCTCTCGTTGATCTTTACGTCATAAGGGATGTAGCCCAACTCATTATAATATTCGTGGCCTATGCGCCCCGTGGATTTTATCTGGGGATGCACGGCGGTAGTACCATGCACAACGGCCTCCCACAGTTTGTCGATGTCATAGCCACGCAGGCCCTTCAAATAGGCATCTGCGACAATCGACGCGCTGTTGTTGCCCACCATGCAGTCGCGGTGACCGGGGCTGGCCCATTCAGGCAGGAAACCGCTTTCGAGATAGGTGTTTACCAGTCCCTCCTGCATCCATGTGCCCATTGCGGGATACACAAGGTCAACCATCGGGAACAAGGAACGGAAGGTGTCCCAAAAGCCTGTATCGGTAAACAGACGTCCCGGCAGCACTTGGCCGTTGTATGGGCTGTAGTGAACAGGATTTCCCTGTGCATCAATTTCATAGAAGCTGCGTGGAAACAGCACCGAGCGGTACAGGCAGCTGTAGAAGGTGCGCAGATGGTCGATGTTGTCATCCTCAACCTCGATGCGGCCCAGCACCTCGTTCCAGCGCTGGCGTCCTTTTTCCTTAACGGCTTCCAAATCATCGTTGCCTATCTCTTGCAAGTTGAGAGCGGCTTGGTCATGGCTGATAAATGATGAGGCGACGCGGGCATTGACCTGCTCGCCACGTTGGGTTTTAAATGTCACAATGGCTCCGGCATGGTTGCACACGATGTCTTTTTCACCAGTGTGCAGGACACTGTCCTCAACAACGCAGAACGATGCAAATGGCTTGTCAAACAGGATGATAAAGAAGTTCTTGAAACCCTCTGGAACGCCACCGCTATTCCGGGTCGAGTACCCCCAAACAGCATGTCGCTCGGGATCAATCCCGATGACAGACCCCTTGTCAAAAGCGTCTATGACGACGTTGGCCAGGTCGGTTTCGGGAAAGGTGAACCGCAGGATGGCGGCACGTTCGGTCGGCGTCACCTCGGCCGTCACATCGTAGTCGGCAAGATAGACCTGATAGTAGTAGGGGGTTGCTATCTCGGCCTTGTGCGAGAACCAGCTGGCGCGCTCGTTTTCGTCAAATACGGGTTCGCCCACCGTCGGCATCAGCGAGAACTGTCCGTAATCGTTGATCCAAGGGCTGGGCTGGTGTGTCTGCTTGAAGCCGCGGATTTTGTTAGCCGTGTAGGTATATTGCCACCCGTCGCCCATCTTGCCCGTCTGCGGCACCCAAAAGTTCATTCCCCACGGCATGGCGATAGCGGGGTAGGTGTTGCCTGTCGATAGTTGGAAACTCGACTGTGTCCCCACCAATGTGCTCACATAATCTACCGGCTCCATGTTGGCAGCAATTACAGCAAGGCTCCAGGTTGTTAAGGTCAATATCAAGGATAGCTTTCTCATTCGGTTCATTATTTGTTGTGATTGGGTGTCAGTGTATTGCAAGCCTTTGGCTAGTTGGTGATGTTACGGTCTGGCCTTCTTTCCGGTGCCCCATTTGCTGGGCTTGGAGCCCATAACGAGTTCTAAGGTGCCGCCGGTGATGATATCACGGTAGTCGATGTAGCTCTTGTCGTAGCGCTTGCCGTTGAGCGTGGCACTCTGGATGTAGATGTTCTGGTCGCTGTTGTTCACTGCCTTGACTGTGAATGTCTTGCCGTCGCCCACGTTGATGCGGGCCTCGTTGAACAGCGGTGAGCCGATGATGTACTTGCCGCCTGCTGGTTCCTCCTGGTATAATCCAATGGACGACAGGACATACCAGGCTGACATTTGGCCCACATCCTCATTCCCGCTCAAGCCATCGAGGTCGTTGCGGTACTGCTCGCGCAGCACTTGGCGGATAAGGCGGGCTGCCTTGTAGGGCTGTCCCACGTAGTTGTACATGTAGATGATGTGGTGGCTAGGCTCATTGCCGTGGGCATATTGGCCAATGAGGCCACTTACGTCGGGTGATGCATCCTCGCCCAGGCCGCCCTCGACGATAAACAGCGAGTCAAGTTTGCTGATAAAGGCTTTTTCACTGCCAAACTGCTCTACCAGCCCGTGCACGTCATGCGGTACGAGCCAGGTGTATTGCCAGGCATTGCCTTCGCAGTAGTCGTCGTTGCGGTGCTTGGTCGAGAGCGGATCAAATTCCGCCAAGTCGCGGAATTTGCCTTTTGAGTCCTTGCCGCGCATGAAGCGGCTTTGCTTGTCAAAATAATGGCGGTAAGACTTGCTGCGGTCCAAGAAATAGTCATAATTGGCCTTGTCACCTGCCTTTTTTGCCACTTGGGCGATGCACCAGTCGGCTAGAGCATACTCCAGTCCGCGTGCCACGGTCTCCTTGTCGGGTTCTAGGTCGTAAGGGATGTAACCGTACTGTTTCAACAGCCCCATAGACCGCTCGTCAAGCATCGCACTGGTTGTCATCGCCTTGAGCGCGGCCTGCGCGTCCACGTCAAAGCCTTTCAGCACGAGGTCGGCCAGCACAGGAACACCGGGATTACCCACCATGCAGTCGGTTTCATTACCCATCAGGTGCCACACGGGCAGTTTGCCCTGCTGCTCAAAGATGTGCAGGAAGGTCTGCGCGATGTCGGCTTGCTTTTCACGGTGGATAAGTGTCTGCAACGGGTGGGCGGCACGGTAAGTGTCCCACAGCGACAGGGTGGTGTAGTTGGTGAAATCGCCTTCATGCACCTTGCCGTCGGCACCGCGGTACTCGCCGCACACGTCGTTGAACACCGACGGAGCCACCATCGTGTGGAACAGGGCGGTATAGAATACCGTGCGGTCATCGGTGTTATCGGTTGTGATGTTGATTTTACCCAATTCGGCGCTCCAAGCTTTGTCTGCCGCAGCCACGACATCATAGAAATCCCACCCTGGATTCTCGCTCATCAGGTTGCCGATGGCGTTCTCGATGCTTACTGCCGACAATCCTGTCTTGACCAGCAGGGGAGTGCCGTTGTTGGGTGTGGTGATTAATCCTAGGGTATCACCATTGAGCTTTTCTAGGGTCACATCTTGGGAAAACTCCATGGCAAAGAAATCCTTTTGGTCCCTTGCCCAGCCCGATGAATGTCGGTATCCTGCAATCATGCGGGGCGACAATTGCTTCATTTTCATCTGCTTGGGCGTGTCCCATCCGGTTCCTTGTCCCAAATCCAACAAGAGTTGGCTGGTCGTTTGAGAGGGGGCGAAGGTGTAACGGTGCATACCCGTGCGTTGGGTGGCTGTGAGTTCAACGTTAACGTAAGGTTTGCCGGCATCGCGCAGCGTAATGGCATAATAGCCGGGCCGCACGGTCTCGTCACGGTGGCTGAAGATGATCTCGCGTTGGTCGCGGTTGGGAACGGGAAGCAGTGCCACATCGCCTAGGTCGCCGATGCCTGTGCCGCTCAAGTGCTGATGCCCGAAACCGATGAGCACCGAGTCGCTCTCATGATAGCCCGAGCACCAGTCCCAGCCGCGCGTGTGCTCGGTGGGCCCCAGCTGCACGTAGCCAAACGGCACGTTAGCGCCCAGGAACACGTGTCCGTGCCCGCCTGTGCCGATTCTGGGATTGACCCACTCAGTGTAATTGTCCTCTCCTGCCCATGCCGTGATGCAACTCAGGGCAGCTATCATTATCATTATCCAATGTTTCATCTTGCCGAATTATTATGGTTAGCGATTGCAAATATAGCATTTTTAAGTAATTTTGTCGCCATGATGAAGAATATTTTATTGTTAGCGGTATTGCTGGTCGTGGCCACTGCCGCATGGGGAACGGATATGAGTAAAGAGGAAATGACTAAGCGCATCGATTCCGTCTTCGGTGCGGTGTATGATAATCCCAACGACCCTGGGGCCGCAGTGCTTATCATGCAGGGCAATGACACGGTGTACAGCCGTTGCTTTGGTGTGGCCGACATAGAGACCAAGTCGCCTGTGACGCTGGAGACCAACTTCTGCATTGCTTCGGTGTCCAAGCAGTTCTCGGCTGTGGCGCTCATGCAGCTGGCTGAGCAAGGCAAACTCTCGCTCAAAGACCCGTTGTCGAAGTTTTTCCCCGAGTTCCGGGCACCGTTTTTCAATGATATCACCCTGCATCACATCATGAGCCATACCTCGGGCATCCCCGATGCACGAAGCCGTAGTGACCGAAATTTTGTGCTTTACAGCACTGATGTGGCTTCGGTGCAGTATATGCGCACGCTCGACCACCTGAATTTCGAGCCTGGCACGCAGTATGAATACATCAATCCCACGTTCCAGCTCATCTATCAGATTGTGGAACGTGCCACGGGCATTCCTTTTGAGACCTATATGCATGAGAACGTCTTCGGCAAGGCCGGTATGCAGTCATGCCGTTACTATGAACCCGACCGTGCTATCGCTTGCATGGCCCACGGTTATGAGCGTGATGATAGGGGCGTTTGGCATGAATATGATTACGGTGAGGAGAGTTTCTTTGCCACCAAGGCCGACGGCGCTCTCTATTGTTCGATCAACGACTTTGTGCATTGGGAGCGTGCATTGCGTGATAACCGCGTGTGGACGGCAGCCAGCAAGCGCCTGGCCTATCAGCCCTGGATTCAGATTCCGGCAGATGCCGAGTACGGCTATCAGCCTCACACGGGTTACGGTTATGGTTTCTTTGTCCAGGACTTCCCCGGCCAGCCCACCCACGTCTATCATTTGGGCGACAACGGAGGCTTTACCATCTATGCCGGAAAAATCCCCGAGCGCGACCTCATCTTCCTCTTCTTCTCGACCCGTCCCGACATCGACCGCCTGGGCATGGTCAACCAGGTCTATCACATCCTGGGCTACACCTTCTAAAGGTCAATTCAAGGAATCATCCGGGCTTAGAGCTTGTGGATGACATAATTCTTTGCGCGTTAGCGTCTTAGCGTGAGGTGTGGTGGCGTCTATTTGATGACAAGATTGTCGCTTGTCATGCGTTGCATGTATTGCTGGATGACCGATTTCATGTGACGCTCCATGCGGTTGCGTGTGGCTGCGGGCATCGTTCCCAGCACGTTGTGGCTGAAGGTGGAGTCGCTGCGGAAGGCATAGGCCGACGTGACTTGTTTGCCGTCGAACTGCAGGGCGTAATCTCCCCATACGTACTCGTAACTGCTCGATTCCGGTAGCCAGTGCAGGGCAAAGCCGTTCTCAATGGGCGCGTTAAGCATATCTTGCCCGAATGCGATGTAGGGCTTGTCGTAGTGCAGGTAGCTCAGCACTGTGGGCATGATGTCAATCTGCTCCACCACGCGCTCCTCGTCATAGCCATGCAGCGACGGGTCGCCAGGTGCATACAGGATGATGGGCACACAGTAATTGCCCAGCGTGGTGCAATAGAAGGGGTCGATCTGCTGACTCACATGGTCGGCCGTAATGACAAACAGGGTGTTTTTGAACCAAGGTTGCTGACTTGCGGATTCAAAGAAACGTTTCAACGCATAGTCGGTATAGGCGATGCATTGCTGCAGTGGGCGTTCACCTTGCGGGAACCGGCCTTGATACTTCTCGGGCACGACAAACGGGTCATGCGACGAGGCGCTGAACAGGGCCGTCATGAACGGCTCATGCATCCTCTCCAACTGCTTGGCAAAGAATTGGAAAAATTCCTCGTCCCAAATCGCCCACGTGCCGTCAAAGTCGTCATCTCCATGGAAATTGGGGTCGGCATTAAACTCGTCACGGCCATAGTAACGTTGGAATCCCGTAGCGCGTGCAAAGGCCTGAAATCCCATCGAGCCGTTCTGTGCCCCATGGAAGAATGCTGTGGAATAGCCCTTGTTCTCGCCCAATTCGCGGGCCAGGCCCGACATGGCGTTCAGCGAGGCAGGGGTGAGGAATAGCGGCTCGACAAAATTGGGCAGCGATGACAGCACCGACGGCATGCCTTCGATGCTCTTGCGACCGTTGGCGTAGGAGTATTTAAAGGTCATGGCGCCATTGGTGATAAGCGAGTCAAGGAAGGGCGTGAAGCCCTTATAGGTGCCGCCCCTCAAGGTCTTGTTGTAAAAACCGATGTGTTGTTTGCTGTAGCTTTCCAGAATCAATACCACCACGTTGCGGGGCGTGAAGCCAACGCTGTCAGCGGGCTGGTGGAGTGGGGTATACAGGGCTTGCGCTTCCTCATCGCTCATGTAGTCGGGAACGACGAAGGGCGTCTTCTTCAATGTGCGGAATATCGAAAACGGCGTGTTCAGTACGATTCCAGTTTCGGCAGGTCGGTTGACATATTGGTTAGCGTTACTGATGGTGATAGGACGGGTTGCCTTAGTGAAACCACCACGGATAGCACCGATGCACAGTGGTATGGCAACCAATAACGCAATCACGCGTAGCAGATAGTATCGTGGCAGTGCCGATGGCCTGGAAACCCTTTCGGGCTGTGGGCGGAACAGTTTCCAAAAGGCCCATGTCACAAGTGCGGCCAGCAACACCAGATACCAGTGGCTCAAGAACTGCCCGCCGAATATTTTCAACATCTCGCCAGTGCTCTCGTTGCCAAACTCGGCAAACACCGATGCCGTGGTGCGCTTGCCCGTGAAGGGGAAATAAACGCAGTCCATCAGGTTCATATACACAGCGATACTGTTAACGACAGTATAGATCCACCTTGCCACGCGATAAAAGCCTGTGCGCTCTTTCCAGTGCAGCGGCAACAGGAACATGAGCAGGATGATGGCGTTGGTATAGAGAATGGCCGGCGTGTCAAATAACAGGCCTGCGCCGAATAGTTCCATCGTGTGGCCCAGCGTTAATGTGCCGGCATATAATGACCAGTTGAGTGCCAGGAAGGCGGCACGGCAAACCGTATAGGCACAATACACTACCAGCAGGTTCCAGATGAGGCCCAGTACGGGAGATGTTGACAAGGATTCAGGTCGTTTCATGGCGCAAAATTACGAAACTATTAACTATTCACATTATCTATTCTCTAAAAAAGCACTACCTTTGCGCTCAAAATAGAAAACACAAAACGATTTATGGCAGAATCCACCTTATTGCAACGACTGGATGGCCTCGATGCTCGCTTCGAGGAAATCAGCACGCTCATCACCGATCCTAACGTCATTGCTGACCAGAAGCGTTATGTCAAGTTGACCAAGGAGTACAAGAGCCTTGAGACCCTGCTCAACGCAACCAACCGTTACCGCAAGCTGCTCGACGACATCGATCAGGCCAAGCAAGTGCTTGACAGCGAAACCGACGAGGAACTTAGGGCAATGGCGCGCGAGGAAATCGACGCTAACCAGGCTGCGGTACCCAAACTTGAAGAGGAGATAAAATTCTTGCTCATCCCCGAGGATCCCGAGGATAGCAAGAACGTGGTGCTGGAAATTCGCGGCGGCACGGGAGGCGACGAGGCAGCCCTGTTTGCCGGCGACCTGGCGCGCATGTACACCCGCTACTGCGAGACTAAGGGGTGGAACGTGCAGATGTCCTCTTGCAGCGAGGGCGCCGTCGGTGGCTTCAAGGAGGTGGTGTTCAGCATCACGGGCGACAACGTCTATGGTACGTTGAAGTATGAGTCGGGCGTGCACCGCGTGCAGCGTGTGCCCGTCACCGAGACTCAGGGCCGTGTGCACACCAGCGCTGCCAGCGTGGCCGTGTTGCCCGAGGCCGAACCGTTTGACGTCCACATCAATGAGGGCGAAATCAAGTGGGACACCTTCCGCAGCGGCGGAGCCGGTGGCCAGAACGTGAACAAGGTGAACAGTGGTGTGCGTCTGCGCTACATGTGGACCAACCCCAACACCGGCGAGCAGCAGGAAATCCTCATTGAGTGTACCGAAACCCGCGACCAGCCGAAGAACAAGGAAAGGGCCCTGGCACGCCTGCGCACCTTTATCTACGACCACGAGCACCAGAAATACATGGACGACATCGCCTCGCGTCGCAAGACCCTCGTCTCGACAGGCGACCGCTCGGCCAAGATCCGCACTTATAACTATCCTCAGGGCCGCATTACCGACCACCGCATCGGCTACACCATCTACAACCTGCCCGCCTTCATGGACGGCGACATCCAGGACTGCATCGACCACCTCATCGTCGCCGAGAACGCCGAGAAACTCAAAGAAGCAGAACTTTGATGCTCGCTGCGCTCGCAGTTTAGAGTTTAGTGTTTAGGGTTTAGAGTTTAGAGTTTAGGGAGGCATCCGCACCCATGCTCGCTGCGCTCTTTTGCCTATGACGCTAGAGTGCAAGTTTCTGATTTAGAGACAAGAAAGACAAAATATTGATTGTCAATAAAATAATTGTCCTTTTTGTCTTTCTTGCCTTCTTATAGGGTGGCATACGCACCCTGTGAAAAGAGGGGGCGCGGATGCCGGTTGATTTAAGTTGATTGAGTTGTTTTTTTATTATTGTGGGCTGCGGATGCCCAAGGGTTTGTGTTAAAGATTTGTTAAAACGCCGTTTTGTTGTTGCAAAACGGCGTTTCAATGTGTCTATTAAGCAAACGAGAATCTAGAAAAGATGCCAGAAGACACAGTCATAGTAACAATTAGTGATGTTTAATGAATGGCACTGGAACTGAGCGGTTCCAGTGTTTTTTTCAATGGCTGTTGAAGAATTCTTTGATTTTTTGAATGATGGTAGCGGGGTCGTCGATGTCGCGGCTCAGTTGTTCCATGGGACACCACCCGGTGCCGGCGCGGTTGATGATGTGGTCCACTAGCTGGCCGTATTCCGCTTTTATGCCATGGGCTTGCAGCGGGGCTAGTGCAGGCTCGCTCATCACGTCGGCGTGGACGTGTTTCACATCTCCCATCACCATGCACGCTGCCGCCGCCTTGCCTACTGCTTTATCAGCGATGAGCGCACCTTGCAGCACCGCAGGATTCTCGGTGACTAGGGACAGTAAGTCTTTCACACCACGCTGAGTAAAGCGGTGGATAATACCGTCGGCACTTTTGATCACTAGGGTCAGGCCCTCATCATGCAGGATATTTATCAACTGTTTCATGGGGCAAAAATAGTACAATAAGAGAAAAAATACTACTTTTGTGGCAGAAATTCAAAAACTTAATCATCAAATATGAAGATTGGAATCATTGTGGCGATGCACAAGGAACTGGAACTGCTCCTGCCATTGCTGCAAAATAGTGAAGAGAGCCGGATGGGTGGCTGTGAGTTCCACCGTGGCAAGGTGGGAAGGCACGATGTCATCGTCATGCAATGTGGTATAGGCAAGGTGAATGCCGCAATAGGTACATTGATTTTAGTCAATTCGTTCCTGCCCGATTTCGTTATCAACAGCGGTGTCGCTGGCGGTGCCGACTCGTCCGTCAACGTGATGGATGTGGTGGCGGGAGCCCGTGTGGCCTACCATGACGTGTGGTGTGGACCCGAGAGCGAATTGGGTCAGGTTCAGGGTTTGCCCCTCTACTTTCAGGGAGCGGAGCGACTGCTCGATCTCGTGCCCGATCGCGAGGGCATCCACAAGGGCCTTATCTGCTCTGGCGACCAGTTTATTGACACGATAGATGCTGTGAACCGCATCAAGGGAAACTTCCCCGATGTCCTGGCCGTGGACATGGAGTCTGGAGCGATTGCCCAAGTGTGCCACTTGAGCAAAGTCCCCTTCCTGGCATTGCGCGTCATCAGCGACTCACCAGGTGCGAGCCATGACAATACCCGTCAATACCTCGACTTCTGGAATGACGCTCCGCAAGAGACCTTCAACATGGTAAAAGACATCATTACAAAGCTTTAGGCTATACTGACAACTAAGGACTAACAACTAAAAACTCATATGGAAAAAATTGCAAGTTTCAAGATAGACCATACCAGATTGCTGCGAGGCATTTATGTATCACGCAAAGACTATCTGCAAGGTGGTGATGTGGTCACGACATTTGACATACGCATGAAGCTGCCCAACCGCGAGCCGGCCATTAGCCAGAGTGCGATACACACTCTCGAGCATCTGGCAGCGACCTGGCTGCGCAACCATCCCCAGTGGGGCGACAAGGTGGTCTATTGGGGGCCGATGGGTTGCTGCACCGGCAATTACCTGCTGCTCAGGGGCGACCTCGAGAGCCGCGACATCGTGCCGCTGATGCAGGAGCTTTTCCTGTGGATTGCCGACTTTGATGGCGAAATTCCCGGAGCTAATGCCCATGACTGCGGCAACTATATGCTCAACAACCTGCCCATGGCCAAGTGGGAGGCCCGAAAATATTACATGGAGGTGCTGCAGAATATCCAGGACGAGAATCTCATCTACCCTGCCGATTAAATTTGAAAAGTGATTATGGATTATCTTTTGCTGGTTATAGGTTTGGCGTTGTTGCTGCTGGCCGCCAACTATCTGGTGGACTCGTCGGTAGCCATCGCCCAAAGGGCCAAAATATCTAATTTTATCATTGGACTAACCATTGTGGGCATCGGCACTAGTGCTCCTGAACTCTTCGTGTCGGTATCGTCGGCACTTAAGAATAGCGGCGACATCGCTATGGGTAACGTGCTGGGCTCCAATGTGGCCAACGTCTTTCTCATCATGGGTGTGACGGCGATTATAGCGCCGTTCCCCATCGAACGCCTGCAACGCCTTCGTGACATTCCCTTCGTCATCCTGGCCTCTTTGTTCGTCATGCTCATTGCTAACGACTCGATAGTCCCGGGCATCATCACCAACTCGCTGACGCGTCTCGATGGCATCGTCCTGCTGGTGCTGTTCCTTGGATACATGGGCTGGGTGATTGTCCAGAAGGGCAAAGACCCCAAGAAGGCATTGGAAGAAGCCGACGAGGAGGCAAAATCCTCACTGGCTGGCAAGAGCCCGTGGCTGTTGTGGGGCATCGCTGTCATTTCGCTGGTGGCGCTCATTTGGGGCGGTAACCTGTTCCTGGACAGCGCTAAGAATTTGGCTCGTGCGTGGGGTATGAGCGAGGCTGTCATCGCCATCACCATCGTTGCAGTGGGCACTTCGCTGCCCGAGTTGGTCACAGCCATTATCGCGGCATCAAAAAACAATCCCCAGTTGGCATTGGGAAATGTCATTGGAAGCAACCTGTTCAATCTGTTGTTTATTCTGGGCACGGCGTCCACTGTCAAGCCGTTGACTTTTGTGGACATCAACATCTGGGACTATAGTGTGATGCTGATATCGGCCATCATGCTGTATATGGTGATTTTCACGTTCAAGAAGAATAAGTTTGACCGTGTCGAGGGTATTATCTTCTTCACCGCCTATGTCGCCTATACCGTTTATCTGCTTCTGCGTTAAACCCTAAGGGGCAATTGATGTCTTAAAGAGAAAAATCACAACTCGCTATGAATAGAACCAAGAGATTTTTAGCCTTGATATGCACTGGCGTAATTGTGCTGGCTGCGTTGGCACAAGGCAAGGTGGACACGCGTGTGCACATCTTTGACAATAACGTGCGCTCCCTCAAAGTGTGCCTTGCAAGCAACATGTATATCCCGCCCGTACTGATGATGAATGGCGAGGATCCCTTGATTGTCAACTTTGACTATATCGACTATGATGTGCACTATCTGCGTTATAGCGTTACCCACTGCAATGCAGACTGGCAGCCTTCACAGCTGCTCGAGAGCGAGTATGTGAGCGGCTTTAACTATGCCGACATTGATGATTATGCCCCCAGCGAGGCAACCTTTGTCCACTACTACAACTACCAGTTCATGCTGCCCAACGACGACATGGAGTTTCTGGTGAGCGGCAATTACCTGCTCACGGTTTATGAGCAGGATGATCCCAACAAGTTATTGTTCCAGACGCGTTTCTCGGTTTGTGAGGGCACGGTAAGCGTCTTTCCGCAAGTCACCTCGCGCACCGATATCGAGTACAATAACCGATTCCAGCAGGTGTCGTTTGATATCCGTTATAAGCCAAATCAAATCAAGGATCCTTACAGTGAATTCATTTGCACCGTCAGCCAGAACTCACGTGAAGACAATGCCGTGATGGTCAACCGCCCCACGATGGTCGGCGTGGACCATGCGACCTATGAGCACAACCGTAACCTCATCTTCGCGGCTGGCAATGAGTTCCGCCGCTTTGAGACGGTCAACGCCCATACCATCAACATGGGAGTGCAGACGATTAGGTATTATGAGCCCATGTATCATGCCACGCTCAGGGTTGATGAACCCCGCAACGAGGTGCAGTACCTGTATGACAAGACGCAATTTGGCCGTTTCACTATCCGCAATGCCGAAGCTTTCGGTGAGAATACCCTGCAAGCCGATTACATGATCACCCACTTCACGCTCGACACCTATGGAAAGCTCAATGGCGGCAACGTGTGGCTTTATGGAGAGTTTCTCAACGGTTATCCCGCTTCACAGGCGATAATGAAGTATGATGCTGCCAATGGCGTTTACACCGCCGACATTTTGCTCAAGCAAGGTGCCTATAATTATATGTATCTTTGGGTGCCCGACGGCACTTCAGTAGGCCAGACTTCACGCATCGAAGGCGACCACTACGAGACCGTCAACGAGTACCTCGTCAAGGTCTATGACCGCCCCATGGGCGAGCGCTACGACCATTTCATCGGCTACGGCGTCGCCCACTCCGGCCTCTAATTACCTGAATCACTGTCGCCACTTTTTTAAAACACGAATGCCCAGCAATAACCACGAATGTTCATGAATAATATATTCTTGTTCATTCATGTTCATTTACGGTCATTCATGTTACAATTGACATGAATCCTCAATAATAACCACGAATGTTCATGAATAATATATTCTTGTTCATTCATGTTCATTTACGGTCATTCATGTTATCATTAACACGAATCCCCAGCAATAACTACGAATGGTCGTAAAAAATAATTCATGCCCATTCGTGGTCATTTAATGGCGATTCATGTTTTTATTATCAAGATCTTTATGAATCTTCTTCTTCGTCTTCGATATTGAGGACATTCATGTCCTTGTCAAGTAGGACGCATTCGTTGGTTTCGGCTATCAATCCATAACGTTCACCTTGGAGTCGTGATTGCCCAAAGTTGATGAGGAGGCCGATGGGCATTCGTGTGAGTCTCATGTAGTTGAAGAGTTGGGCACGATGCGCTGGAATCAGTTTGCTTACAGATTTCAGTTCAACTATCACATCATCTTTCACTACCATATCCATTTGATAGTGTTTTTCCATTTTTTCCCCTTTGTAGTAACATGGGATGTTCTTCAACGTCTCGTGGGGAATTCCTTTTGATTGCAATTCAAGATGTAAAGCCTCATTATAAAGGGGCTCAAGGAGGCCCCAGTTCATCTCGTGGTGAACCTCCATAGCAGCCCCTATAGTCTTGTAAACGATAAACTTATATTTCTTGAAGTCCATGTCAAATATAATTATTCATGACCATTCGTGGCCATTTTTGGTCATTCGTGTTGTTTGGAAAAGAGAATTATTGGCCATTCTCTATGACATTCTAGACTTGTAGTCGATGTAATCAAATTCCCGCAAAACCTCGACGCTGCCATCTATCCGTTTGAACAGGATGGAGGGGTGCTGTATGCCGTTGAACATGTTGGTCTTAACGGTCGTGTAATGGTTCATGTCCTCGAGTGTGATGCGGTCGCCGCGTTTCAATGGCTCCTCAAAACTCCAGTCGCCCACATAGTCGCCGCTCAGGCACGAATTGCCGCCCATGCGGTAAGTCGGCTTTGACGGGTCTACCTCGGCGAGGGCCTGGGTGATTTTGGGCTTGTAGGGCATCTCCAGGCAGTCGGGCATGTGGCAGGCGAAGGAAACGTCCAATATTGCTGTGCTGATGCCGCTGTTGCTCACCACATCGACCACGGTAGCCTCTAGGTCGCCCGTCTGCCAGCACCAGGCACTGCCGGGCTCCAGAATCAGCTGCAGGTTGGGATAAGCCCCCTGGAAGGCGCCCAGCACCTGCTCCAGGTGACGTATGTTGTAGCCCTCGCGGGTCATCAGGTGTCCGCCACCCATGTTGAGCCACTTGAGGCGCGGCAGGTATTGGCCAAACTGTTGCTTGAGGGCCAGCAGCACCTTTTCCAAGTCAAAACTCGTGCTCTCGCACAGGGCGTGGAAATGGAAACCCTCGATGCCCTCGGGCAACTCCTTCAAGTCCTCGGCCAGCACGCCAAAACGCGAGCCGGGGCAGCAGGGGTTGTAGATGTCGGTCTCGATGACCGAGCACATGGGGTTCACCCTCAGGCCGCAGCTCACCTGCTCGCCAGGCCAGTCGGCATTGTGCCGGTTCACCTTGTCGGCAAACCTCTGGTACTGCTCTATCGAGTTGAAGGTGATGTGCGAGCTGCCGGCGATGTAGGCGTCGATGGTCTCGTCGGTATAGGCGGGGCAATAGGTGTGGGTGCGGCACTTCAGCTCGTCAATGGCCAGCAGCATCTCGTTAATCGAACTGGCGGTCGATTCGATGCCGTATTCCCTGAACACGTCAAACGTGCGCCACAGCGCATTGGCCTTGAAGGCCATGATGATGTCCACTCCCGTGCGCTGGGCAACTCCGGTAATCAGTTCGATGTTGCGGCGCAGCTTCTCCTCATACACGATATAATAGGGCGTCTTGTACTCTTCCATTGCGTTATTGGGTGGTTTTAAAGAATTTCAAATTTGGCGAATTTCAGCAGCAGTTTGCGCGTTTGCCCGTCATGGAAGGCGACATCAATCTTGGGATCGCCGCTGGTGTCGATATTGGTGACCGTTCCGCGCCCGAAACGCTGGTGCAGTATTTCACATTCCACGCTCAATTCCTCGATGGTGTGGATGGTGAAATTGCCGCTACCTGCAGCTGGCGGCGGGGTGGGCGAGGGAGGCGAGACGGGCCTTGCCGTCGGCCTTGGCGAGAGCGGCGTGGGCGCAGGCTTGGGTTTGGGCTTTGCGGCTGGCATTGTCCGTGTGGGCCGGGGCTCTGCCTCGGTAAAGTAGCGTGTCCTCGATCTCGACGGCACCGGGGCGGAATTGGTGCTGCCCATGAGCAGGAAATCCGGGTCGAGGTCGCGCAGGAAACGGCTCATGACGCAGCTCTTGGTCTGCCCGTTGTGGTAGCGCGAGGTGGCATAGGTGATGATGCAGTTCACTTCGGCACGTGTGATGGCGACATACAGCAGCCGCCGTTCCTCTTCAATTTTTGCGAGTGAGTCGGCGCTCATGGCGCTTGGAAACAGGTCCTCCTCCACACCCACGATAATGACGTTGCGGAATTCCAAGCCCTTGGCGGCATGGACGGTCATCAGGGTCACTTTCTCGCCGTCAGGGTCGTTCATGTCCTGGTCGGTAAGCAGCGACGTTTCGGCCAGGAAATCCCCGATCTGATAGTGCTCGTCGCCGCTTTCCTCCTTAATCTGCTGGAAGTCGTTCACGGCGTTCATCAGCTCGTCCAGGTTCTCGATTCGGCTGATGTTCTCGGGTGTGTTGTCGCCCAGGAGCACACTTTTCAATTTCGTGCGGCGGATGGTCTCTTGAGCGACAGTCATGGCGTCTTTACCGCCCTGGTTGAGCTCAATCAGGCCATTCATGAGGGCGATGAAGCCCTCCAGCTTGGTCAGGGTACCACGGTTCACGTTCAGCCCGTATTGTTCGGCATGGTTCATTACCTGCCACAGGCTCACACCGTTCTGGGTGGCACAATGGGAAATTTTCCCCACGGTGGTGTCGCCAATACCACGGGCGGGATAGTTGATGACGCGCCGCAGCGCTTCGTCGTCATCGGGGTTGATGACGAGTCTGAAGTAGCAGATGGCGTCTTTCACCTCCTTGCGCTGGTAGAACGACAGGCCGCCATAGATGCGGTAAGGGATAGCATTGCGCATGTTGCCGTGCTTGTCGCGGCGGCCGCCGTTGCTCAGGGCCTCCTCTAGCACGCGCGACTGGGCGTTAGTGCGGTAAAGCACGGCATAGTCTTCGTAGCTGTCACCTTGGCGCGCCTTGAGCGCGGCAATCTGGTTGGCTACCACATAGGCCTCCTCATAGTCGCTGAAGCAGCGGATGACGGGAATCCTGTCGCCCACCTGGTTCTTGCTGAACAGGTGCTTGCGAATTTGGCCTTTGTTTTTCTCTATCAGGCTGTTGGCAGCGTCGGTGATGGTCTGGGTCGAGCGGTAGTTGCGCTCGAGTTTAAAGGTCTTAATGTCGGGGTAGAACTTCTGCAGGCGCAGGATGTTGTCGATGTTGGCCCCGCGGAAGCTGTAAATGCTCTGCGCATCGTCACCCACGACGCACAGGCGGTTGTATTTCTTGCTCAGCTGATGCACAATCAGGTGCTGCGAGAAATTGGTGTCCTGATACTCGTCAACGAGGATGTAGCGGAAAAATTCCTGGTAACGCTCCAGCACATCATCATGGTCTCGCAACAGCAGGTTGGTGTAGAACAGCAGGTCATCAAAGTCCATCGCTCCGGCAATGCGGCAGCGGTTCCAGTAAGCCTTGTATATGGCGGCTGTCTCGGGACGTTGGGCATCGCGGTCGGCATCGATAAGGGCCTGGTTACGGGCGTAATCCTCGGGCGAGATGAGCGCGTTCTTGGCGTTGCTGATCTGCGTCTGGATGGTGGCGGGCTTATAGACCTTGTCATCCAGGCCCATGTCCTTGACAATGAGTTTGATAAGCGAGCGGGAATCGCTCTGGTCATAGATGGTGAAGTCGGGCTTGAAACCGATGAGCTCGGCGTTGCGGCGCAGCAACCTTGAGAAGATGGAGTGGAACGTGCCCATCCACAACTGTGCGGCCACGTCGGGGCCTGCCAGCGGCTCGATGCGCTCTCGCATCTCGCGGGCGGCCTTGTTAGTGAATGTCAGCGCCATGATGCGCCACGGCTCGTAGCCTTGATGCAACAGGTGCACGATTTTGTAGGTCAGCACGCGTGTTTTTCCCGATCCCGCACCGGCAATCACCAGTTGCGGCCCGTCGCAGTACTCAACCGCGGCGCGCTGTTGCTCGTTCAGTTTCTCCAGGTAATCCTCATTCATGGTTGCAAAAATACTAATTTTTTCGGTGTGTCTTCAGGTTATATGGAGCAAAAATCGGGCAATACCTGTTCTCAATGCGCTATATTATCGAACGTGGCTTCTCTGTATTTAATTAGCTCGATGTTCAACCGCTCGAGAAGTGAGAGCTGGATATCGTCGTTGTTGTCGGCTGGTGTGTACCACGGCTCTTTTTCAAAGTATTCCTTCAAATCCTTGGACTGGAACACATAGCCGCGACGCGCAAGGATGAAATTGCGCATCAGGCGCAGCGTCGGCTTGTCAAAGTAGTTCAGTTCGCTGCCGTGGAGCAACGTGTTGCAGACGTAGTCATAGCAGCCGTAGTTGGGGTTGGACTCAATGAGGGTGAAACTGTCAACAAGCAACCGGTGCGGAAATTCGTACTCATCAAACCCTACCGGATACAAGCACAGGCCGCCCTTGATGAACTCCACTTCCATACAGCCGTTCAACGGGGTGCCGTCGCCGTCGATGCTGAGGATGCCTGTCGTATGTCCGTTGAAGGTCATGGCCTCGATGGGCACATAGGTGCCACCCACGAGGGCCTTGTTCCAGTCGATGGTCACACGGGTGCCGTCGGTCATGGTGTAGTCGCCCCTGAGGAGTGTCATCCAGTTTTCCACATTGAGTTTCTGGTTGTCCTCTTCTCGGGTTGCGCTCATCAATTTGTACAGGGTGTCTTTTGCGTCATAGAAACAGAGGATATTCAAGTCCTCTTGCTGAATGAGGCGAACGGTGTGCCCTTCTTCTTCGACCATCATGGCGTCGTTAGAGCCCTGGGCGATGGTGTAGGTGCCGGGTTCGCCTTTCACGGGCACCAGCATGAACTCGAGTTCCTCGCCCTCGACAGTCGAGTTGAAGATGACATTTCCCCCTTCCTGCACGGTGGCGGTATAGACAAGTGCGCCGTTGTACCACATGCTGCCTTGCTCGAGGTCCTGAGCCCCTGCAGTGAGGGCGCTGAGCAATAATAGGATGATTGCAATATTTCTCATAGATGATGATTCTGTTGTGATGATTTGCTGTTAATCGGGAATACGGTATTCTTTGCCGGTGAATTTACCGTCGAGGGTATAAACGCGTTCCACCGAGTATCGGCCCCCTTCAGGGTGGTAGAGGTAATGGCTCATGTGGATTTCCCGCTTTCCGGGGTCGATGGCTATCAGCCCTTCGTTGGTGGGCAACTGAATGGCCTCCTTGGCGTTGATGTCGATGATGTAGGACCACACGTTACGGTCGTCAGGGCAGCCCTCCACAAAGATTTTGCCGCTGTCCCAGGGAATAAATAGGGTGGTATAGCAGTTGCCTGCGGCAATTTCATCCATCGCAACAGGGATGCCGTTGCCGTCCTGCATCTCGCTCCACCGTGGTGCGGCGGTGTTTTCGGTGGCAAACAGGTAGGTCACGATACCGGTGATTTTGTCTCTCATCCACACCGACCACTGGCCGTTTTCCGACCCCACGCCGTCGACGTTCACATACAGCTCCCTGTCGTTGTCCTCATCTTTCAGCTCGGCCTCTTCGGGCAGTCTCACGTCAGCTTCGTCCATTTCGTCCGCGTGATCATAGGGCACTGCACTGGAGTGGTGATACACATGCATCAAGCCGGTAAAGACATAATTGTGGTACCAATTCTCTCCTGCAGGCGACGTCTCTTCCACGATGATGGTCTGGTCATATTCGAAGCCCAGGTAATAGCGTATTCTGGAATTTGCCCATTTGCGCGGCAGGCCCTGGAAGGGAGCCTCTTCGGGTTTCATTACCTGGCTATCGGGGTCGTAGTCATAGAAACAGCAGAAAGGCTGCACGTTGTCGCCGGTTTCAGTAAAGGTGATGACGAACAGCGTGTGTCCGTTGTCGCATGGATAGGCGCGAGCCTCAACGTCTTGGGCCTCTCCCTCAACGTGGCGGTAATAGGCCCAGTTAAAGTCCTCACAGTCCATATACACGATGCCGTGGCACCCGGGGGGCATGGTCGATTCGTCATGCTGGTAAAAGCTGTTGTCGCCCGCAGCGTCGATAATCGACTGTACCACCTCGGTGGGCCATGCCTTGTGAAATGCCTTGAGCAACTGCATCACGTCGGGTGTCGCGCCCCCGCCGTTCACGGGGATGCGCTCGCTCATCCAGCTCCCGTCGATGGCTGCGATCGGCAGGAAATCAGAGCCCATGCTGCTGGCACTAAAGGCCAGTACCCAGCACGAAATGAATATGGTGATTGCCTTTTTCATCGCTTGATTGTCATTTCCCGTCGATTTCGGTCCAGAAGATGTAGGGCTTAATGGCATCAGGGACAGCCTTCATGTAGGCCTTACCTTGCTCAGCGCTGATTTCTTTCCCGTTAAGGGCGCAGCCGTCAATCTCACCGTAAACCTCCAGGGCATTGAAACTCTCAACCAACTTGCCACCCTGGAACTTGAAGATTTCGGTATAATAGGACGGTCCTCCGGCAGGTCCCGAAATCACCAGGTAATGCTTGCTGTCTCGGCTCTCGGGGAAAGAGGGCTTGAGATTGGGTCTGACGGTGCCAACGAGTTTAAATTTGCCGTCCTCGCGGCTGAAGAAGGCGCCGTTCTCCTCCTTATCGTCGCTGATCCAGATTTGCTCGCCGTCATAGTCGATAAAGACGTGGGTCCACTTGGTCAGTTTCACGTTCTCGTTCTCGCCTGGGTCTTCGGCAACATAGAGCCGCTTCATCTCCTCGATATCCTTTTTCCAAACGGGAATCTGCTCGTCGATAAGGGAATGGTAAACGGTGTATTCCTGGCGGTCGAGGTTGCCGTTATTCAGGACCATGATGCCTGTGGTGGCACTTTCAGGAGCCCAATGGAGGTAACAAAGCTCCGTTCCTTGAGGCCCTTCAAATGCCGCCACGATGTTGCTGGGAAAGTACTCTCCGCCGTCATCGGCATTCCAAGTGGGGCCAAACTCCGGGTCAAACCACCCTTCGACGGGATAGGAATACACGGTCTTGCCGTCTATGATGATTTCCAGCGCCAATGCCGATTTCTCTTCCGGATCATGCTTCTTTCTGGTGCTATTCTTGTATTCTCCCTGGAATTGCATCACACCATAGGTGTAACGGTCGCCAATGATATAGGCTTTTCTTGACCGTTCGGCCTTCATGCCATATTTTTCTTCCATTTTCTTGATGATAGCCGATGGCAGCGGCACTTCCTCGTCCGTCGTGGCAGGCTGAATCTTCAGCGCTTTGTGGCTGGCGAGATAGCTGTCGGTGACAAGCACGGTACCGGGTATGTTTTCTCTGTTCAGCTTGGGCTCGCCCTGCAGGGCATAGCGGGCTCCGGCCGAGGGGATTTCGGGCCTGCCATGCAATTCGCCCGGGAAGATCTTCTCTCCGTCGGGGTTGAGCAGCACCTCGTCCACATATTTCACGTCCCGTGTCTTGGTGCCGTCAACAATCAGTTTGGTGTATTGCTTGGCATTGCGACGGAATCGCTCCTGAATCTCCCATGCCTGATGCGCTTCTTCATAATACTCGGGATATTCCTCGTCCAGCTGGGGCTCCTCCGGTTCGGTCCAATAGACCATCTGCATCATGCCGTTGCTTGTGCCGAGCGCAAACATGGGTGGGGGAGTGTCACCGCTCTTCTTGCCGGGGCCGCTGCCTGCCGTCACGGGAAAGATGTTGCAGGCAAGAATCAAACTAATCAATAGTACTTTATTCATCGCCAAAAGTGTCTGTTGTTTCGTCAATTATTTCTAGGTATCCATCTACCCACGCATAGGTCCATGTGGTGATTTCCACCGCATCGGTACGGAGGCTACTGGTGATAGTCTTGCTGTCGGGATGCACGACAGGGTTGCTGATTTCGTCAAAGTCCAGAACCATGTTGAAGCACTTGTCCTCGTCATTCCACACAAAGGCGGAATAGTACTCCGCCACGCGCCCCACGCAGTTGCGGCCGATGAAAACCATCACGTCGGGGATGCCGTCAAAGTTGATGTCCGTCTTATCGTTCACATAGCCTGCGGCCTCTTCGGCGCTGGGCATTTCGGCAAGCCTCTCAAGCAAATCGCTTTCATATTCCATCCGGGTGCTATCGCCCTGCGACGTGTAGCCCCTGACAAATATCCGCCCGATGTAGCCCTCGCTATCAGCGCCGAACGACACGTCAAAGCGGTAGTCCTCACGGCAGGCAACGCCCTCCCCATGCACGGATTCCAGCATGTGAATCAACTGGCCTTGAGGGGTGTAGAACTCCAGCGCTCCCTTGCCGGGCATGTACTTGACGGGCCACCCGAACTCGGTTCCTGCCACGGGCGGGTCATCGGCTTGGCGGCTGGGCTCCAGGGTATATTCGCCCTCACGGCCCTCCACCTTGGTCAGGCTCAGCAGGTTGTCATCGCTGTCGTCAGTCATATATACGTATTTACCCATGCGCACTTCGCGCACGGTGTAGGTCACGCCGGTCTCGTCGTCCACAAACCTGCGTTCCACCTCGATGTCCTGGGCAAACGGTTGCAGGCAGCAGCACAAAGTCAATATGGCAAATAGTTTTCTCATCTCACTTGAACTGGATAGATTGGATGATCGGCATCACGATACCGTCATAGAACTTGGCGTCGGCGCCATAGTAGCTGATGGTCCCGCCGGCGACCCTGCCGTCATCGTTGATAACGATGTAGCGCCAGTAAACCACGAAACCGTCGTCGAGTTCGCTTTTCGAGCGCACGATGACGGTGTTGCCTTCGACGATGGGCTCGTCACAGATCTCCTCCATGGCCCTGGCCGATCCCACCATGTTCTGGGCATAATCGTTCAGCTCCTCGATGTTGCCCTCCATCTCATACACGTTGATGTTAGCGCTGGAGAGGTACTCATCGCCGTCGTCACGCACGTTGACCGCATTGGAATTAAAGCTCAGGTTGTCTTCGCTGCTCCATCCGTCAGACTTTACAAACTCAGCGGGTAAACTAACGCGATAATTGGTCAACTCATGAGTTTTGTAACCATCGGGAACGGCAGCCATTGCCTTGTTGCTGACACACAATACCATTGCAACACTTGCTACAAGGGTCATCATAATAATATTCTTCATAAGCCTAAATCGTTTTAACTATTCGCAAAATTAAAAAAATCTACCGAATAATCATCACTTTTATCAAAAAATAATCCCCAAAACAACTAAAAAAACAAGTCCGTCCGTTTTGTCCGTTTTGTCCGTTTCGTCCGTTTCGTCCGTTTTGTCCGCATGCACGTGCGGAGCCCAACTAAGAACTAACAACTAAGGACTAGAAACTAACAACTAAGGACTAAAAACTAGGGACTAAGGACTCATACCCCGGTATCTCCTCCAGGAACCTGTAGCTGCTTTTCCCGTAGTCGATTTCGCAGCAATAGTGCTCCAGGCCGTTGCTCACGATCAGGTAGCGGGCCTTCAGCACCATGTTGTAGCGCACAATCTGGTCAAAGGTCTTCTGTGTGATGTTGATGCTCGGTGCCTTGTATTCGATGATGACAAGCGGCTGGCCCGTGCGGTCGCCCACCACCGTATCGCAGCGGCGTGCGATGCCGTTCTGCGTCAGCGACACCTCGTTGCCCATCAGCGCGGCGGGGAACTGCTTCTCGGTAATCAGCCAGTTGACGAAGTGCTGCCGCACCCACTCCTCGGGCGTCAGTGCCACCCAACGCTCGCGCAGCCGGTCCCAGATGGCCCACGAGCCATCGTCCCGCTTCTTCACCTTGTACTCATATTCCGGCAAATTCAACTCCACCATCGTCATTTCTCGCTCAAACAACAGGAACTACTATGAACAACAAAAACAACACTCAAAATGAAGACTTGATTCTTGTTCTTGCCTGTTATCATTTTCTCTTCACAAAAGTACAATAAATGTTCCAAGTTTTTAGTCCCTAGTCCTTAGTTTTTGTATCTTTGCAGGAAAAACAATACCAAGCAATCATGAAAAGAACAGTTATCGCGTTACTTCTGGTAGCTGTGGCCGCCCTTGCCGCGGTGGCGCAGCAGTTCGAGGACTATTTCGACGGCCGCACCCTGCGGCTCGACTACATCTTTGCCGGCAACAACCGTGACCAGCAGATTTTCTTTGAGCAGGCCTATTCCACGCCCCGCTGGGCAGGACGTAAGAGCCGCCTGGCCGATGTGCCCCTCAAGGGCAACGGCCAGATCCAGGTCAAGGACCATGCCACGGGACAGGTGCTGTTTGTGCACACCTTCTCGACCCTGTTCCAGGAGTGGCAGGCTACCGAGGAGGCCACCCGTGTCAACCGCGCCTTTGCCGCCAGCTACAATGTGCCCATGCCCAAGCAGCCCGTCGATGTCACTGTCTCGCTCATCGACTTCCATGGCAAGGTGGTGGGCTCGATGACCCACACCGTTGACCCGGCCGACATCCTCATCCGCCAGTTGGGCGACAACGGCATCCCCTATCATTATGTGTGGAAAGGTAAGACTGTAGAGACGCAAAATGTTGCGTCCCGGGACGAGCCCGGCAAGCGCAACTACGAGCCCACCCAGGGGCCCCTTGACGGCGACCCCGACATCACCCAGTGCATCGACCTGGCCATCGTCGCCGAGGGCTATACCCGCGCCCAGATGGGCAAGTTCTACGCCGACTGCCAGCGTGTCGTCGATGCCCTGTTTGCCCATGAGCCCTTCACCTCGCTCAAGAACCGCTTCAACGTCGTTGCCGTGGCTGCCGAGTCGCTCACCAGCGGCCCCAGCGTGCCCCACCTGGGACGGTGGAGCGCCACCCCCGTGGGCACCCACTACGACACCTTCTACAGCGACCGCTACCTGATGACGCAGGACATCCACCGCCTCTACGACGTGCTCTCGGGCGTCCCCTTTGAGCACATCATCGTCTTGGTCAACAGCGACACCTATGGCGGTGGGGGCATCTACAACCAGATCACCGTCACCACCAGCGACCATCCCACCTTCCATCAGGTGCTCGTCCACGAGTTCGGCCACGCCTATGCGGGCCTGGGCGACGAATACTTCTATGATGACGGCTACGAGACCATGTATCCCGCCGACACCGAGCCCTGGGAGCCCAACCTCACCACGCTGGTCGATTTCCAGAGCAAGTGGGCCGACATGCTGCCCAAGGGCACACCCGTCCCCACGCCTCCCGATCCCAAGGTGCCCAACTACCGCAAAATCACCAACGACAAGGAGCAGCGCCTGCTCGACGCGGCCACCCAGCGCGTCGGCGTCTTTGAGGGCGGCGGTTACCAGAGCAAGGGCGTCTACCGTCCCGCTCAGGAGTGCCGCATGAAAATCAACGAGGTCACCAATTTCTGCCCCGTCTGCTCCCGCGCCATCCAACGCATCACCGACTTCTACACAAGCCACTGATGCTCGCTATCGCTCGCAGTCTAGAGTCTAGAGTTTAGAGTTTAGAGTTTAGAGAGTTCGCTATCCCTCACAATCGCGAGAGGTCTAGAGTCTAGTGTTTAGTGTTTAGAGGGCTCGCTGGTGCTCGCTATCGCGAGAGGTCTAGGGTTTAGGGGCATTCGCATTGAGCTCCGTTAGGAGCGGCATGGTTTAGGCAGGGGTGAAACGAGGCGCAGCCGAGTGCAACCCCTGTAACCGAGTGCAACCCCAGCCCCCTCACCCAAGCCCCATCGGGGCGACACTAACCAACTCATGTAAAGACAAGAACAACAATTGTATTTTATTGATAGCCAACACGTTGTCTTTCTTGTCCTTCTTGTCTTCAAACCTAAAAAGCTTAGCGCCTTCGCGCCTTGGCGTGGGGCAAAGGGGTGCGGATGCCCTTAGTATTTGTTGTATTTATTGTTTTCTTTTTTGGTGATGAGGCGTCGACAAAAGTAGTTGTATAAGTTGTTTGAAAGGTTGGCGTGGTGCCGTGTGCACGCGTACAAAACGGACGAAACGAACAAAACAAACGAAATAAAGTATTAAATGAACACAATTTGTACTATCTTTGCAGTTCCAAAAATCAGGTTTAACAAAACAAATAGGTAAAATACAATTATGGCAAAGAAAGCTTTATTGATGATTCTGGACGGCTGGGGCGAAGGTCCCAAAGGCCACAGCAACGCGATTTATAGTACTCCCACTCCTTATCTGGACTTCCTGCGTGCAGCCTATCCGCACAGCACGCTCAAGGCCTGCGGCGAGGACGTGGGTCTGCCCGACGGCCAGATGGGCAACAGCGAGGTGGGTCACCTGAACATCGGTGGCGGCCGCGTCGTCTATCAGGACCTGGTCAAGATCAACAAGAGCATCAAGGACGGCTCCATCCTGAAGAATCCCGAAATCGTGAACGCCTACACCTATGCCAAGGAGAACGGCAAGGCCCTGCACATCATGGGCCTGACGAGCACGGGCGGCGTGCACAGCTCGCAGGAGCACCTGATGGCCCTGTGCGACATCGCCAAGGAGTATGGCCTGGAGCGCGTGTTTGTGCACTGCTTCATGGACGGCCGCGACACCGACCCCGAGAGCGGCAAGGGATTTGTGAACACCGTTGCCGAGCACTGCAAGCAGAGCGCCGGCGTGGTGGCCACTGTCATCGGCCGCTACTACGCAATGGACCGCAACAACAACTGGGACCGCATCAAGGTGGCCTATGACATGCTCACCGCCGGCGTGGGCAAGCAGAGTGACGACATGGTAAGGGCCATTCAGGAGAGCTATGACGAGGGCGTGACCGACGAGTTCATCAAGCCCATCGTCAACTCGACCGTTGACGGCCGCATCCAGGAGGGTGACGTGGTCATCTTCTTCAACTTCCGCAACGACCGCGCCAAGCAGATCACCATCGCCCTGACGCAGCAGGACAAGCCCGAGGACGGCATGAAGGTCATCCCCGGCCTGCAGTACTACTGCATGACGCCCTATGACCCCACGTTCAAGGACGTGCACGTGCTCTTCCCCAAGGAGAATGTGGACAACACGCTGTCGCAGTACCTGGCCAGCCAGGGCAAACGCCAGCTGCACATAGCCGAGACGGAAAAATATGCCCACGTGACGTTCTTCTTCAGCGGCGGACGCGAGCAGCCCTTCGAGAACGAGGACCGCATCCTGGTGGCCTCGCCCGACGTGGCCACCTATGACCTGAAGCCCGAGATGAGCGCCTATGAGGTGCGCGACAAGCTGGTGGCTGCCATCCGCGAGGACAAGTACGACTTTATCGTGGTGAACTATGCCAACGGCGACATGGTGGGCCACACCGGCGTGTATGGTGCCATCACCCAGGCCGTGAAGGCCGTTGACCGCTGCGTGCACGACACCGTTGAGGCTGCCCGTGCCACGGGCTACGAGGTGATCCTTATCGCCGACCACGGCAATGCCGATCACGCCATCAACAGCGACGGCACGCCCAACACGGCCCACTCGCTTAACCCCGTGCCCATCATCTATGTGACCGAGGATCCCGAGCTTATCATCAACACGGGCCGCTTGGCCGACGTGGCACCCAGCATCCTGCAGATCATGGGTCTGCCGCAGCCCAAGGAGATGACCGGCCACGGCCTCATCGACGTCACCAAGTAATCACTATAAGGACATAAATAACCCGGGACCGCTTTTCGTGAGAATTGCGGTCCCGGGCCTCATTATGACATGGTGGGTATTTTTTCGGCCTTACTGGCCTTGATTCTTATTTTGCGAGCAATATGTCGATGAGATCGGTCAGGTCGCCGATGGTGACCCTGTTGTCACGGTCAATGTCTGCAGCCCGGGAATTGAAGGGCTTGGGGGAGTGACCCAACAAATAATCAATAAGGTCGGTTGCGTCTTCGATGCTCACCTTGCGGTCCTCGTTGACATCTCCTGAGCCGTAATTCTGGCGCTCAAGAATCAATTGTATGCCGGCCAAGGCGTCGATCTTGCCGTTAGGGCCGAAGTGGGTGCCAAGTTCGCCTTGAGTGAACTGGTCGCGGATGGCCGTTTGGGCAATGATGTCCTTGACCTGGCGCACCGAGAGGGAGGGATCGGCCTGCAGCCACAAGGCAATGATGCCCGCTACCGTGGGCGACGCCATCGATGTGCCTCCCATGGCACACCAGGGGCTGCCGTCATCGGTGATCATCACGGTGTAACTGGAGTTGGAGGCATAGGTGGAATAGCGGCTGCCGGCAGCAACAACGTCATAGCCTGGAGCGCAGACAGTGGGCAGGGCTTTTCCGGTGGGACCGGTTCCCTCTAACGCATAGCTCGAGAAACTGGTGATTTCGCCGATATGGACTACCAGGTTGCGAATAATCATGTCGTTCTTCAACGAGTAATAGGAATTGCGGGCAGCATAGGCTCCAGCCGAGATGATGGAATCGTGCACGGCATAGGAGCCGATGGAGCAATCGCTGCTGGAGGGCGTGTAGTAATTAGTCAACACGTCGCCATCCATAGTGGTAACGGCATCGGTATATTGGGCAAAACGGGCATTGCTGTTGCTGACCCAGGCGTCAAATTGGGTCTCCTTGCGCGGGGTAATGGTCACACCGATGGCATAACGGCTGTACTTGACCTTTCCGTTAGCTGATAACGTGTATTCCTTGCTCTGGAGGTTGCGGGCCTGGACGGTAACGTGGTATTTCTTGCCATCGGAAGAAGTCCCTACAGTACCCTTGAGGTAACAGGACGATTGCCCGCTGGGTTTCGCATAATAATTGGCGATTTCGCTGACATCAACGTCAATGGACTTGACATCCTCGATGGACTCCCATACAATTTGATGGGTCGTTAAATCAATGATATGGAATTTATAGTCAAAGCGCGTGAAGTCGTTGCGCATCCAGATGTCAGCAACGAAGTTCCGGTAAAGATAGGTGGAATCGTAGCCAGTGCCTTCTTTCTGCTTGAACATGAAGTGGAAGGGCTCGGTGGGAGAGGAATGCCCCTGGGCATAGGTGGGGTTACTGCCGTTATTGCCGGCTGCAATAACAAAAATCTTGCCTGGCCCGACAATCTGGGAGATGGCTTTTGACAGATAATCCCTGCCGTCATGCGGACCGTCGGTGGTACTCACACTCACACTGACAACGAAAGGCTTATGCACACTGTCAGCATAACAGTCGATATAACGGACGCAGTTCGCTACTTCCACCGCCGACAGGCTCGTACCCATCTCGCTGACGGCGCACAAAACAATGTCGGCACCTGGCGCCATGCCTCCATATCCGTTGACATGGGTACCCGCAGCAATGCTTGCGGTGTGGGAGCCATGGGTGGCCTCCTCTTCATCGGTCGTCAGCCCTAATACCTCGTCATCGATGAAAACCGAGCCGCTCAGCACCGATTGCTTGTAACGCACTTTATGGCCGGTCTTGTCATTGGTATCATAAACCCTGACAATGCGGCACTTGGAAGTGTCTTCGGCACAACGGAATGCCAAGTGGCGGTAATCAAACCCCACATCAATAATGCCGACGATGACCCCTGTGCCATCGTAATTGGCGGGCAGATTATTGGCCATACCGTTCAAAACTTGAATCGTGTGTGTGGCTCGCATTGTGCTATCGGTGCAAAGCTCCATTTTGGAACTGACCTCAACATTGCTTACCCCGGCAATGCGTGAAACCTTGTCCAGAATAGCCACTGGCACCTGGGCCGTCACAAAACCGTCAAATTCGCAGCCAACAATCACGCCTGCAGCACGCAAGCGGGATATCGCCCCCTGGTTGTCGATGGAGATAAAACAATCGATCATCTCCTGGCCGTCAATGATACGGGAGTAGGCGAAACGGGAGAGGGCCGTCCCCTGCTCGCCAAGGCTGCGCTCGTTAAGGTATTGCCGCACAGTGGTGGGCAGCAGGTGCTGAGCTTGTAAACTGAGGGTCGCTAGTACCAAGATCAGCAGTGTAACAGTTGTTTTTCTTGCCATGTTATCAGAAATAATATAGTTATTGTTGTTTGTTGATCAATGCGGAGGCGCTATCGGGAAAAACGAAAGCGAGACCTGGTCGTTATTTATTACTGTTCATTATTGAGCAGAATGTCAATCAGACCTGTGAGGTCACGGACGTTGATTTCATCGTCCGGTTTGATGTCGGCAGCCTCAATAACAAAACCTTCATGTGTCACCCCGAGCAAGAAATCAATAAACCAGGTTACATCAAGAATATCGACTTCTCCATCGCCACTAACATCGCCTATGATCATCACAGGGTCTTCTATCCCGAGCAGATATTTCGCACCTGCCATGGCGTCAATTTTGCCATTGGGCCCGAAACGGACGCTGTTTTGGGTAAAGTTGTCCTTGATTGCTGTCTGGGCAATGATTTCCTTGACTTGGCTAGGAGACAGGTTGGGGTTAATCTGAAGCCACTGGGCAATAATGCCAGCGACAGCGGGCGCTGCCAAAGATGTGCCCGTCATGGCACCCCAATAGTCTTTTCCCCATTTCATGACAGTATAGGGTGTCCACTCGTTGATACCTGCTAGATGATTGGCAGAGGAGACCACGACATAGCTCGGAGCTGTAATAGTAGGTAACGCCTTTTTTGTGGGGCCATATCCAGGATACTGATAACTTGAATTGGACCAATAATTGCCGATAGTCGCATCAAAGTCAACAATTTGATTGTCGGGCATGGAGAAAAACTTATTCCGCCCAATAAAACCACCTACTGAGATGATGGAGTCATGGATTGTGTAGGTGCCCACGCTGCAACGGTTGCTGCCGTTTGTGTAGAAATTGTCATACCGCTGGGTGATGGTGTCACCGTTATCCGTAATGATGTCACGGTAAACGGGTGACGTGTAAGTTGTCCGTCGTCCATTGGCTGTACAAATCCATGAATCGATGTAACAACTGTCAGGCTTGTTAGGCGTCAAAACCGATGGCGGGTAAACCGATATTCCTATCTGATAACGGCTCGTGATGGCTCCCCATGGTTCGACTTTATATTCTTTACACATCAGGTTTTTGAATTCGCAACTTATTTCATATTTCCAATTACTCATATCTAATCCGATAAACCCTTTCATGTAACTTTCATTAGGATTTGATTCATTAGCCATGAAATAATCGTTGATCTCAGCAACATCGATTCTACGGGATATATTGAATAATTCAGATTCCCACACGATATGACTGGTTTTCTTGTCTAAAATGTGGAACTGTAGCACAGGTTGAACCTGACTCGCTCGCACCCAAGTAGTCATCCACGTATTTAAATAATAATAAGAATCATCGCCTGGCGGGAAAAAATATCCGATGAGCATGTTAAGAGGCTTGTTGGCTAGAGCAGGGCCACAGGCATAACCGCCTTCGGCGCCATTGTTACCGGCTGCTACGACAAAAATTCGACCGGGGCCAGTGCATTTCGCTACTGCTTTAGAGAAGTTATCCTTGCCATCGTGAGCACCGAACCTGTTGCTCATGCTGATGTTGACAACACAAGGTTTGCCCACACTGTCGGCGTAGGCATAAATGTATTTGAGGCAATTGATGATTTCCACCTCCGAAATGCCGCTGTGCAAATCGCGTGAAACACACATGACGATTTCGGCACCTGGGGCCATGCCACCATAACCGTTGACGTGACGGCCGGCGGCTACACCTGTCGTGTGGGTTCCATGTGTTTGTTCTTTAGTATCGGTGGTGAGGGTGTCAATCTGCTCGTTCATGAAGATGGACCCGGGCAGTCTGTTTCCATCGACATAAGCAGGGTGCCCCCTGTAATTCTTCGGATCATAGACGCGAACAATGCGTGTCTGGGTCGTGTCATCAGCCCTGCTGAAAGTCGTGTGCTGGTAGTCGTAGCCAGTGTCAATCATGCCGATAATCACTCCCGTGCCATCATATGCCTGGGGTAGTCCATAGCTGGTGCCATCCAGAACTTGCCCGGCATGGGTGACATTCAGTGTGCTATCGCTACACAGTTCTGCCATTCCGCTTACTGTTACATCTGATACACCTTTGATTTTGCAGATATTGATCAATTGGTCTAAGGGAGCTTGAGCGGTCATGAGATCATCAAATATGGAGTTCACAATCACTCCATGTTCTTTTAAGATGGGTATGACGGTGGGCTGCTCAAAACTGATGAACACATCTACCATTTCGGTGCCGTGAATCATGCGGGTGGGGGCAAACCTTAAGGAGTATTGGTTTTCGGCATTGTTACTGGACTGAAGTTGACGATTCATGGCTCTTTCATCAAGGAATAGCTGCACAGTTGATGGTAACATGTCTTGCAATTGCGCAACGCCGATAACTAGCGTTGAAAAAGCGATTAATGTCAGAAAGATTCTTTTCATAACTGATAATTTTGGGAAGGTTGGTAATTGAAGGATAGTTACTGGTTCTGCAGCAAAATATCAATCAGTTTGGTAGCATCAGCGATGTTGACCGAAAGGTCTTGGTTAACATCTGCATTGGTGTAATTGAATGGGCTGATTTCACCGCCAATCAGGTAATCGATGAGTTTGGTGACGTCTTGGATATTCACCTCACCATCGTCATCGACATCTCCTAGCAGTAGATTGGACGGTTGCTCGGCAACCTCAAGTTTAAAGGTTAGGTTATCGGAATCAAATGTGAAGATGTAATCGCTGCCATCACCCGTGAAGTAATAGGAATAGTTGTTATTGCGTTTTGCCGTGGCATAGGACGTGCCAGTGGTGATCGTTGTTGTTGCGGTGGGCCCATAACGATAGTTGATGTTGAATGCGGTCCAGTCGTTGTTCCATGCTTCGGGTCCACCATCGGCAAACACAAAGTAGATGGGTGCGGCAATGGTCAGGGTGTCCACATATATGCCGTTGCCAAGATTGGTCATTCTGCTCATCGGCTCGGTCAGGCTCCAGTTGCCCTCACCGCCAACGATATAGATGCTTGCGCTGTCAATGGGCTCATCTTCGCTATTGTCCGCGTACTTAGCTACCTCAAACAGCGCATCCATCACTTGGCCGTTCTGGTTGTCCCACCAACCGCAGTTATACCAGTCGGTTGTCACATGGTTGCTGTAACTGATGCCATATTCGTTGGCCTCGGGGAACCACCAGTACAATCCATTAACATTGCTGTTGGCGTTGAGTTTCTCGACAAGGGCTGTGGCAAAGGCCTGTTGACCGGCTTCTGTAGCTGGCCAGGTCGATTGCAGGTCATAGTTAGCGCCTGACGGGTAATAGGCATGAGGATAGCCGGTCTCAACAATCTGAATCTTTTTGTCAGGGTAGGACGTTTCGAGCGTGGTGAGCAGGTTGTCTAACACATTCAAGTCACCATGCCAATAAGGATAATAGCTCAGTCCGATGATGTCGAAGTCGGTTGTGTAGTTTTTGAGATTCTGGTAAAAGGACGTGACGTTAGAGGCGCGGCTTAACTCGGTGTGAACAATAACCTTGGCAGCTGGGCACACTTCACGGCAGGCTTGGATGCCCCGCATGAGATAATTGGCGAACATGGCAAATGTGCCATTGCCGTAGTTCGCACCGCTGGGATAGCAGTGCCCTGTAGGCCACAACATGCCATAGGTGACTTCGTTGCCCACCTGGATAAAGTCGGGAGTGGCTCCAGCGGCAATCAAGGTATGGAGCACACGCTCGGTGTAGCTATAAACACTATCGGCTAGGGCGCTTTGAACCGTCCATGATGATGGAGTGCTATGCTGGCCTGGATCGGTCCAAGTGTCGCTGTAATGAATGTCGAGCAGCAACTTGAAACCTGCGGCCTTGATACGCTGGCTTAAGGCTGTCACATAAGGCAAATCCTGGCATACTCCTTCGCCCTGGTCTTCGGCATTGGCCTTGGACGGGTCAACAAAGAGGCGCACACGCATGGCGTTGAGCCCTGTTGATTGCAGGTAACTCAGCATGTCGGTGATGCGTTTGCCGTTCTCATTATAATAAATGGCCCCTTTTTCCTCATATTTGGTGAGCAAGGAGATGTCACCACCTGCATATTTTGGAGCGCACCATGCAGCCAGACAAGAAATCGTCAAGAAGCTGAAAATCAATAAAAACCTTTTAGACATAATGATAATAATTATGGTTGAGAATCTGCAAATATAGTGAAATTTTACCAAAATCCTGCAGATTTCTACTGTTTTTTGCCGACATCAAGCCCAAAAAGGCTTAAATGGACGAATGATATTCTGTCAGGCGTGCAGGATTTTGTAGACCAGTTCTTTGAACAGCGCATATTGGTCTTGGCGTGAGCCGATGCCTTTGCTGCGGGTGTCGCACTCGCGCAGGTAGCCGATGATGTTGATGAGTGAACGGGTGTTGTACATGCGGGTAGCGTCCAAAAACTTGCGAGCGCGCCATGAAGAGGAAGTTCCAGCGAGCGCCATTACTTTTTCGGGCGTCTTGTCACTCAAAGTGCTTGCTATCAGTGTGACGGTAAAGAATGAAGACAACAGGGCAATGAGTTGGGGTGTGGGATTGTTCTTGGGATTGCGTTCGAAGTAGTCCACGATTCGGAAGGCTTTGGCAGCATTGCGGCGTGTCAGTGCATCTTCCAGCTCAAAGTAGTTGAAATCTTTGCTGATACCCACATTGCGCTCAATGAGCAAGGGTGTGATATTTTTGTCTTCACTAAGGATTGCCAGTTTGTCCAGTTCACTGAATTGGCGACTGATATCAGTGCCGATGTGATCGGCCAGCATACTGGTGGCCTTACTGTCGATGTTGCATCCCAGCGATGTGGCATAGTTCACGATAAGGGCTTCCAAATCCCGTCCTTCACGCACCTTCTTGGAGTTGAAGACCACACCGCTCTTGGCGGTCTTGAGCGCGTCGGTAAAAGGTTTGCTCTTGAGGTCACCGCCCTTGTGGCAGATAACAAGAATCGTGGATGGCAGTGGCTTCTCGGCATAGGAGGCAAACAGGTCAAGGTCATTTTTGTGCCCGGGCTGTTTGGCTATGAGTTGTGCCTCTCGCACGACAACCACCTTGTATTGTGAGAAAGCCGGATATTGCTGGCAGGCACTGATGACCTCGCGCACATTGGCTGTATTGCCGTAGTATAACGAGAGATTGAAATCGCGCTGGTCCTCGGTAAGGGCAGTGTCAATAATGAGTTGTTGCAAACGGTCGATGAAGTAAGGCTCTTCGCCCTGGAGGACGTAGATGTTCTTGAATGTGCCGCTTTTAATTTCCTTATTCAGCGATGTGAAGGTAACCGTTTCTCGTTTTACTGCCATGAGTACATTTGTTTTCTTCCTGCAAAGGTAGTGTTTTTTTATCGAGACACAAAATTATTTCATGTCTCTAGGCCTCAGTTTTTATGGCAAATGTAGAGCAAATGTTGGTTCCGGGCATTTGTGGTGCCGAAGATATAGGTGTCCCCACCGTCTTTTAACCGAAGTCGTTGCCGTAGTTGCTGGGCTGTTATCGGGAAATTGCGTGTGGCGACATTGGCTCTTGATGTGCCTGCCAAAGCCCGTGACAACTCCTTCTTGTTCATCGTCGTGACGGTATCGATGATGAAGCTGCGTCCGGGAAAATCCCGAATTTCGATGTCCGATACAAATAAGTGACTGTCAACGGCTAAGGCCTTGATGGGATAGCGCTCGGTGAGCACGTTAAAACCGCCAGCTTTCATGACCGATGCATTGGGCTCATACAGGAAAGCGGCATCACCATTATCGGCCAGTGGTAGGGGTACATCGTTTTGCGGTGGTGTATATGTGAGCAGCTGGTCATCATTTACGCAATGAATGACGGGTTCTCCCGTATAATTAGCATTCAGAAGCATCAGCAGCTCCTTGCATTCATTGGCCACGCTAACAATGTGGACCTCAGCAACTTGATCGCCCAAGTCACTCACCGCTTTGTGCCAGTCGAGCATCGGCGATAGCTTGATGAGGATGCGCTGAGCAGCCTTAAACAATAGAGGTCGTAATTCCAACACGTTGGGTGTGCAGTCGGCGATAGCATAGGTGCGGGAACTGTTGGTGTCGCGACGTGCGGGGTCCAGGTAGAGCAGGGTAGAGGCTGAGTCAGTGGTCAGTTCGTCCAAAACACTTTCAGCATCCTTGTTGATGATGGCGGCATGGCTCAAACCGAGCAACTCAAAGTTATGGCGAGCCGTTTCACACAGATGCTCTTGTTGTTCGACATAAATGGCCCGTTGGCAGCCGTTGGCCATAAAAGTGAAATCGACACCGAAACCTCCAGTCAGGTCAATCAATGTTTTGTGGCTTCCTTCAGGCAAGCGGTCCACGATGCCCGCCTTATAACGTGCTGTTTGCTCACTTGAGCACTGTTCCATCGACAAGTGGGGTGGATAGATAATGCCATCAATGGCAGCCCACGACGGCAACTTGCGGCAAGCTGTCTGCCAACCCTGAATCTGGTCCAGAGCCCAAGGCATGTCGATGTCGCTGTTGCGTCGTGCCTGCAAGGCAAGTGTCCGCACATCCTCCTCACGGTGCTCTGCCACAAACTGTATCGTCGCTTCGTTTTTCATTGTGATTGCAAAGGTAACTCATTATAGGGATACAAACCTCATGTATCCCGGCAAAAATCACAGCCGTTCTTTGCTAAAGGTCAAGAATCTTGCAAAGTGTTATTAGGGTACTATTGGCATTTATGATTATGGCAAACACTTTAAACTCTTTTAATAAATTGTAGTCTTAATATAAAACGAATAAATTGAAAAGTATAACGATTAAACATCAAGATTATGAGACGCTTTATTCTGATATCTTTGCTTTTATGCCTCACGGCAACAACTGCAACTTATGCCCAAGGATCCCAAAAGGCATCGGCCACCACGAGTCAACAAGTTGTCAAAGGGAAAACGCTTAAAAAGACGGAAAAAAACCAACAACCCACTCAACAGATCAGAAAACCTGAACTGGCTCAGCAGCAAGTCAAGAAGACTGATAAAAAAACTAGTAAGAAACCCGAATTTCCTCTTGATCAGGCAAGGGCTAAGTATTACAAGGCTCTGGACTGGAACAGGAAGATGCAGAACAAACTGGATGCCGCCAGGAGCACATTAACAAAATTGCGGGATCAACTTGTTGCCGAGAAGATGTCGGTGTCCAAGAAGATTACTCAGTCAGGAAATGAATTGACTGTAGAACAGGCTGCAGAACTTGAAAAGGAGATGAATAAGATCGACAATAAATACTCCCATAAGATTTCAAAGGCGCAGATGGACTATGACAATGCTCTCATTGAGATGGAACGCGCTCAAGACTGGGTACATGAGACCAAAGCCGAGTACGAAAAATTAGGAGGACATTAACTTTGGTTTGAAAAAAAGAACAAGCGGGGTCGGCTTAACAGCTGGCCCTGTTTTGTGATATGATAGAAGAACTGCTTGGAAATAAATAACCTAAGAATGCTGAACAAATTATTGTTTTTTACTTGTGATTATTGTGGGCTTTTACTACCTTTGCAGGGATTGAATTATCAAACTGTTATTAACCCTCTCAATATTCCGACCCAATGAGAATGAATCAAAAGATGTTGAAAAGTGTATGTTTGCTTGTGTTATTTATTGCTGGTGCTCTGTCGGTTGGGGCTGTGCCTGCTCATCCCAGGCCTGTAGACATTAAGCAGAGTGATGGTACCGTGCTGACGGTGAAACTGGTGGGCGATGAATTCCATCATTATTCGGCCACTACCGACGGCTTCACGGTAGTGCAAAGGAACAACGGCGACTATGTGTATGCTGTTGAGTCGGGCGCACGGCTTGTTCCAAGCAATGTCATTGCCCACAATCCGCAAATGCGTGGTGCCACCGAGCAGAAAATGGTGTCCAGTCTCCCAAAAGGATTGACTGACAAAATTTCTATGGCGCAGGGCACACGCATGCGCTCTAACCGTGACAGGTTGATGGCGCCTGCCAGGACTGACTATCAGGATTTCCGTGGTCTGGTTGTGCTTATCGAGTACACTGACCGTTCGTTCACCTATGGCAACGATTATTTCGATGACTTGTTGAATCAGGAGAATTACACTGGGTATTATAGCTCAGAAGGGTATTTTGTACCCTGTACGGGTAGCGCCAGGGACTATTATCATGACAACAGTATGGGTGTGTTCGACCCCCAGTTTGACGTCGTTGGTCCCGTGCTGGTGAATTATTCCTGCACGGCACCGCAGGGTTACAATAGCTGTGACGATATTTTTGTGTCTGCTATCGACCAAATCGATTCGTCGATTGACTTCAGCCAGTATGATGGTGACGGTGATGGCGTTGTGGACATGATTTACTTTATCGTGGCCGGCTATACGGCTAATTTCTCAGGCAACAACAGCGGCTATTTGTGGCCCCATCAGTATTATATGTACTATTATACCACTGATCTGTATGACGGGGTGTATTTGGGCCGTTATTCCTGTTCGGGTGAAATCTATGGCTGGGAATACTATGGATATACTGAACCTGACGGCATCGGTACCATCGTGCACGAGTTCTCGCATGCGTTGGGCCTGGCGGACCTGTATGATACCGATTACGGAACTAATGGCGCAGCCAATGATCCTGGGGAATGGGATGTGATGTCAGGTGGCAGCTACTTGAATGAATCACGCACTCCTGCAGGCTTCTCCATTTGGGAGCGCTACCGTTTGGGCTTTGCTGAACCTGAACAGATTACCGAGAAACACGCTGGCTATAGGCTGGAACCAGTGAACACAAGTAATCAAGGCTATTGGATTCAGTCTCCCAACGAGAATGAAATCTTCATGATCGAGAATCGTCAGCAGACGGGTTGGGATGCATATCTGCCTGGTCACGGTATGCTGGTAACACGAGTTGAATATGACGAGGATCGGTGGTGGGAGAATACGATCAACATATATTCTTATCACATGCTTTATCAACTGCTGCGTGCCGGCAACAGCTCAGAATCCAGTGATAGCGATCCGTTCCCTGGAACCAATGGCGTGACCTCACTGAACAACCTGACCACTCCGAGCCTCAAGACCTGGAGCGGCTTGGATTGTGAGTATGGCATTGCCAATATCGCCGAGAATGATGGCATCATCACCTTTGGCGTGGTAAATGGTGACGGAACCGCTCCTGTTCACGGCTATGACTTGGGCGATGTGAACCACGACGGTAGCGTTGACGTTGCCGATGTGACCAGGCTAATTGACTATATACTGGGCGCAGAGAACGGCATTTGTCTGGAGTGTGCTGATGTCAACAATGATGTCGAGGTCAATATTGCTGATGTAACAGCGCTGATTGACGTGCTGCTGAGTTGACATAGCATGTCAGATTGATATCTGTAAAAGGGGTGGCAGTCATTCGCCATCCTTTTTCTGTTTGTGCAGGAATGGCTGTAGAAACTCGTCGAGGGTGGCGGCGTGCAGTTTGTGGGCAATCTGGGTTCTCTTGTTGGACACGGTTCTCAGGTTGGTGTAGCGCATGCATATCATGATAACCGTCCTTGAGAATCCGTGGCAATGCAGCGCGATCATGTTGATTTCATCATCGCGCAGGGTGCCTCCGGCCGCTTCTTGGGCCTTGATCAACACGTTGTCATACAGTTCGTTGGCCAGCGCTTGCAGGTTATCCCAATAGGAAGCGCCCACTTCGTCAGGGCCGCGCATCGTCATCAGTTTGTTGAAGCGTTTGGCAAAGGTCGTTTCGTTGCACTCGTAGGACCACTGCAGCAGTTGGTGGACGACCTGGATTTGATTGTCCACAATGCTCTTGAGCTCATCAGACTGCTGATTGGATGTCTCACGCTGCAAGAGCGTTTCCTGCATCTGCTGCAGGCTAGTGATGGACTGGTCCAGGTCAGACTTCATCAACTCATATTCGGCCTGCTGAATCTTCAGGCGGTTGCGGTAGCGCCACACCAGAAAGGCGAGCGCACCTGCAGCCAGTGCCAGCAGGGCCAGTCCCAACAGCGTTCCCTTGAGGCGTGAATTCAGCATGGCGTTTTCGAGTTCAGCCTTTTGGGTATCATATTTTTTCTCCACCTCCATCAGCCGGTCGTTCATGCTGCTCATCGTCACAGAGTCGGCCAGGTCGTGGGTAGCGGTCAGGTAGCTGATCGCCTTTTCCGGGTTGTGGTCATGACGGGCCATGTCGGCCAGCAACCGGAAGTGCATGATGCTGTCGGCGGCTGTGCTCATCGCAGGGGCTTGATTCAGGTAATAACGGGCCGAGTCAGTGCGTCCCAGGTGCAGGAATGCCGATGCAGCGGTGTAATGGATTCTAGGGTGGATTTTCAAGTTTCCACTCCACGCAATCGCCTCGACTGCGTCATCTTTAGCACCCTGGTAATCGCCGCGGGCTGCTCGGTACTCGGCGCGGCTAAAGAGGTTTGCCACCACGGCTTGCGGTTCGATTTCCTGTTTGGCCAAGTCGATCGCAGCGTTGATATAATGCATGGCGCTATCCTGCTTCTCCTGGTTGATGCGGTACAGACCGCCTAACTCGCTCAGGCAGATGATCTGGTGATGCTTGTCATTGATTTGGCGGAAAAGCTCCAGTGCCTCGCGGTATTTTTCGGCACCCACGGTCTTGGCGCCCACAACCTGGCTCTGGTACAGTTCGCCCATCATCATCTTGGCCATAGCGCGGTTCTTGAGGTCATCATTCGCGGCGACGTCCTCTGCTTGGCACAGGTTGGCTATCGCCTTGTCAAGGTGACCCAGTTGCTTGTTGATGCTTCCCTGATAGAGCAGGGCACGGGCATGCTTCTCCTTGTCGTTGTGGGCCTGGAAGTATCGTGCTGCCTCGTTAATGACTTTCTCGCTTGCCACGGTAATATTGCAGGCGAGGTTGGCCTGGGTGGTCAGTAATGCCAGGTAGGCTTTGTCATGATGATTGAAAGATGAGGTGTTGAGCATCTGGAGCATCTGCAGCGCTTCCTCGCCTCGGTTTTGGGTCAATAACGAGTCAACAGCAACCAGCTGCTCATTGTCGGCAGGATGACCACATCCAACCATCGTAATCAGTAGCACCACGGTTGCCACCGTGTAGATAATATGATGTTGTTTGTTTCTCATTTTAGTGCCATTAAATAATTAGCGCCATAGCGTCTTTGCATGAGGCATTTTGTGGATTCTCACTGCAAAAATAAGCATTTTTTTAATGGGAATTGCGCCCTCTAATCCATTAATTACCAGTAAATGACCTTTTTGTTTTATAAATTATTGATAATCAGATATTACTATTTGCCGAAATGACCTGCGAATGTTGGCCGATATTGCCATTTTTTCAATAATCGGTTGTTACTTTGCAACCGAAAGTTCAACTGAAAAATGAATGTTATGAAACAGGCAGAATTCAAAATCAATTCGCCGGCGGTTGCCAAGGTTGCCGTACTCGTGAGTTTTGTGGCAATGACCTTCTCGGCCTTTGCGTCCAATCCCATTGCATTATGCCAGGTGAGTGACACAACGGGAAAGGTTGAAGTCTTTGTTGATTATGAGCAACAGCCCCTGTTTCCTGGAGGCGAAACCGCTTTATTAAAATTCTTGCAGGAGAATGTAAAGTATCCGCCCAAGGCTCTCAAGGATAGCATACAAGGCCGCGTTGTGGTTCAGTTTTTGATTGACCCGTCTGGATGTGTGGGTGAAGTGAAAGTGGTCCGCTCGGTGAGTGAAGAACTTGATGCAGAGGCTGTTCGTGTTGTCAAAACACTGCCCCGATTCGTTCCGGGACGTCTGTTTGGAAAAGCGGTCAGCGCGTGGTACACCCTGCCCGTTACTTTCAAGTTGCAGGACAAACTAGAGCCAGCCAAACCTATGGACGTGGAAGTGAAAGCGAAATTTCCTGGCGGTGAGGATGCGTTGGCACAATTTCTCAAGGATCACATCAAGTATCCGCCCAAAGCTGCCAAGAAGAGAATCCAGGGACGTGTCGACGTGGAATTATTGGTTGATAAGACAGGTAAAGTGCATGATGCAAGGGTTGTTGATTCGGTAGATAAAGACCTTGACAGAGAAGCTGTCCGCGTCTGTAAATTATTGCCCGATTTCATCCCTGCCACAGTGAATGGAGAGCCGGTCGAAGTCCTTTTCAAACTGCCGATTAGATTCAAAATCCCCGATTTAAAGACTCAATATCTGAGGACGGTTCAAATTGATGCGAAATGAATCATCGCATTCTTTTAAACTTTTTGACCTGGTTCATGTCATAGTCGTATCGTTGGCTGTGCCGAAGTTAGGCAGCGCCTCAACAATGCTCAAATAAATTTGGCATTATGTTTGATTTGCACTATCTTTGCAGCATTAAAACGAAGTTTAATTATAAAAAGATGACGATTATGAAGAAATTATTTTTGATGGCAGCGTTGTTCTGCTTTGCTGCAGCACCTGCAGCACTTGCCCAGGAACAGGTAACCACTCCCCAAACACAATCGGTGAGTGACTTGCAGAAACAACAGGTCCAGTATGGCCAGAATGCTGAAGCTGCTAAGAAGCAAGCCGAGGCTGCCAAGAAGCAGAAAGAGGCTTACCAGGAGCAAGAGAAGAAAGTGAAGGAAGCCAAGAAAGCTGCCGAAAAGCAAGAGAAAGAAGCTAAGAAAGCCGAAAAAGAGGCCAAAAAGGCTCAAAAAGAAGCCGAAAAGCGTCAGAAGGCCACCGAAAAGTACAACAAGGCTGTTGACAAGATGAAGGATGCCGAGAAGAAGAAAGCTGAGGCTCAAAAGGCATATAGCAATCTGCCCGAGACCCAAATGCGTGAAAAGACTAAACTCGAGGAGAAGCACGCTAAGGCCGAAGCCAAGGGACTCACCGATGATAAGCGCCTGAAACAGGATGGTGAGAAACTCAAACTCGACGAGAAGCACGCCAAGCAGAACGTGAAGGCTCAGAAGAATCTCGAGAAGGCCATTAAGAACTACGACAAGGCTGCCGAGAATCTCGAGAAGGCCAAAAAGGAAATGGAGAAATACAAATAATTCTCTGAACAGTATTTGGAACGCGGATCTCGCTAATCAGAGCGAATGACACAAAGGTGAAATTCGTTAAAATTAGCGAAATTCGCGTTTAATCTTGTGTGGGATAAAGGCGACTGGCAGTTAAAACTAAAAAAATCACTACCTTTGCACGTTTTTTAGATTAGACGACTGAATGGACTATCAACTTATAGCCACTCCCGAAGGCACCAATGCCCGCGCTGGACTCATCACGACCGATCATGGTCAGATCGAGACTCCTATTTTCATGCCGGTGGGCACTGTGGGTGCTGTCAAGGCCGTTCACATGACGGAACTTCGTGAGGACATCAAGGCGCAAATTATTTTGGGCAACACCTATCACCTGTACCTGCGTCCTGGCATGGACATCATAGAGCGTGCAGGTGGTCTGCACAAATTCAACGGTTGGGACCGCCCCATCTTGACCGACAGCGGCGGTTTTCAGGTATTTTCGTTGGCCGAGAACCGCAAGTTGACCGACGAGGGTGTGACCTTCCGCAGCCACATCGACGGCAGCAAGCACCTCTTCACGCCCGAGAAGGTGGTGGATATCGAGCGCACCATCGGCAGTGACATCATGATGGCGCTCGACGAGTGCCCGCCGGGTACCAGCGACTACAACTATGCCCGCAAGTCGTTGACGCTGACCCACAACTGGCTCGCCCGAGGCTGGAAGCATTTCAAGAACACTCAGCCTCGCTATGGCCACAGTCAGGCCTATTTCCCCATTGTGCAGGGATGCGTCTATAAGGACCTGAGACAGGAATCCTCCAAGTTCGTTGCCAACCTGGGCGCTGACGGCAACGCCATTGGCGGCCTCGCCGTGGGTGAGCCCACCGAGGTGATGTATGAGATGATAGAAATCGTCAACGATATCCTGCCGCAGGACCGTCCCCGTTACCTGATGGGTGTGGGAACGCCTGCCAATATACTCGAGGCCATCGACCGCGGCGTGGATATGATGGACTGCGTGATGCCTACCCGCAACGGCCGCAACGGCATGCTCTTCACCCGCCATGGTATTATGAACATGCGCAACAAGAAGTGGGCCGATGATTTTTCGCCACTGCAGGAGGACGGTCCCTCGATTGTTGACCACATTTACAGCAAGGCCTACGTGCGCCATTTGTTTATCGCTCAGGAAATCCTGGCTATGCAGATTGCCAGCATTCACAACCTGGCTTTCTATCTGTGGCTCGTGGGCGAGGCCCGCAAGCACATTATCGACGGCGATTTCCCCGCATGGAAACGCCAGATGCTCCACGACGTGCAGGTGAGGTTGTAGGTTTTAGGTTTTAGGCTTTAGGTTTTAGGCTTTAGGTGTTTAGGCTTTAGGAGATGGAAGAGGAACTCAAGAATATAGAGCAGCCAGTAGAGACGCAAAATCTTGCGTCTCCCGACCAGTCTGTCCAGTCCGACCAGCCTGTGCAGCCCGTCCAGCCCGTCCAGCCTCCTAAGCAGGACACCCGCAAGCGCTACCCATGGTACTATGTGAAACGCTTCGACCGCTATATCATCAAGAAATTCCTGGGCACGTTCTTTTTTGCCATCCTGCTGCTGTTTGCCATTGTGGTCGTCTTTGATATCAACGAGAAACTGGATGCTGTGCTCACTGCCCCCTGGAAGGCGACCGTCTTCCAGTATTTCATGAACTTCCTGCCCTTCGTGCTCAGTCAGTTCAGCCCGTTGTTCACCTTCATTGCGGTGATTTTCTTCACCTCACGTTTGGCCGACCGTAGCGAAATCATCGCCATGCTCTCCAATGGCATCAGTTTCCACCGTTTGACGCTGCCCTATCTGTTCTCGGCGGCAGTTATCGCAGTGGGCAGCTACCTGCTTGCCGCTTACATTATCCCTCCAGCCAACATCGAGCGCATTGCCTACCAGAACAAGTGGGTCAAAAACAAAGAGGTGGTTTACGGCGATAACATCCAGTTGCAGGTGAAACCGGGCGTGATGGCTTATATGGCACGCTATGACAACTCCACGCGCAGCGGTTTCAGGTTCTCGCTGGAGGAATTTGACGGCAACACGCTCAAGTCCCGGCTGACTGCCGAGACCATCAAGTATGATTCTGTGGGCTTATGGACAGTCCGTAACTATACTATCCGTCATTTCAAGGGTTTGAAAGAAACCATGACCAAGGGTACTGTTATCGACACATTGCTCAATATCGACCCGCGTGATTTCCTCATCTCCAAGAACGATGAGCAGACAATGACTTCTCCTGAACTCAAGGAATACATCAATAAGCAGAAGGCACGTGGTGTGGCCAATATCAAGAACTTTGAGATTGAGTATGAACGCCGCATCGCCATGACCGCGGCCTCGTTCATCCTCACCATCATCGGATTGTCACTCTCGTCACGCAAGGTAAGGGGAGGCATTGGCTTGAATATCGGTTTGGGCCTGTTGCTGAGTTTTTCCTATATCCTCTTCATGACGGTGACCTCGACATTCGCCGTGTCGGGTTACACAAGCCCACGAGTGGCGATGTGGATTCCCAACTTTTTCTATATCATTATTGCTGCCGTACTCTATTACCGCGCTTCGCGATAGTGCTTACCATTTTCTTATAGTTTTTTTGATTTTTTCCATAAATAAAGTGAGTAGAATTAAAAAATATCTTTAATTTTGCTCGGTATTTGTTTAATTTTCTATTAAATTGCACTATTTATGAAAAAATTATTTACTTTTTTGATGGTGGCATTGACCGCCACAGTGATGATGGCTCAATGGCAGCCCAGCGATACCGAGGCTACTCGCCTGGATGCAGAAGGCACGATGGGCCAGACACAGATGAAGACCCTGCGCACCGACGATGGCAAGATCGTCCTTAGCTGGCTGCGTGGCGAAAGGGTCGCTGGAGAGTTCTCCTACCAGTTGCACTTACAGATTTTTGACGCTGAGGGTAATGCCATGTTTGGCGATGAGGGCATCATCGTGTGTGACAAGCGCACCCGCACTTGGACCACCGATTATGCTTTGGCATTGGCTTCTAACGGTGATATCCTGTTGGGCTACACCGACATCCGCAATGATCCAAATGAAGAGAACGCTGAGTCCTATCTCTATCGTTACACCCAGCAGGGCAATCCTGTTTGGGGGGCGGACGGTATCTTGTTCCCTTCAGGGAAGATTCATGAGACCGCTTTCGCTGTCGAGGATGTTGCTCCCGTTATCTGTGTGAGTGGCGACAATATCTATGCTGGTGTCAACCACACCGAGTATTATATGGAGGAGGCTAACGAGAACAACTGGCAGCCCTCGCCCTGGTTCCCCAATCAGCAGATGCCCGACTCGGTACAGGTTAATGAAAGTGTTTGGCTGGTAGTGGCCCTGAATGATGATGGCACTGTTAGGAACGAGGCTCCCATGTCGGTGGTATCCAAAATCTTATCGATGAATGCCGCTCCTGGTGGCAATGTTTATATGGTCTATAACAATGAGACCTTGGGACTTGATGCTCAGCTGATTAATCCTGAACTGGCCAACCAGTGGGAGAACGTCGTTACTGTTGAGGAGAGGCCCCTCTCAGGAGGTGGGTACATGCCCACGCCCCTCACTGATGTTAACGAAAATGATGTCTTGATGCTCTCCTACGAGGTGCCCACCGATTGGTATGGCTATCAGGTTGTGAATCACCTGACTCCCGAGGGAACCACTGCAAGCGAGGCACTCAGCTTGGCTGGTGGTATTGATGGCGATGCCGGCAGTGCTGCCATGGGCGTGAAGGAGAATAGGGCTTTTGTCGCATGGGAATATGCTTATTCTAGCTCGGAATACCGCATGAACGTGAATGTGGTGGACGACTTCAATAACTACTTCTGGATTGGCGATAAAACCTATGGCGTGACTTTGGAAACGAATGACTCATGGGGATACAAACCCGTTAAGGTGATTCCCGTTGAGGAAGCTTGGGTAGTGCTTTACGGCAACTGCACCAGTTGGAACGGCGCCAACTTCATGGTTGTGAAGATGGATGAGTTTGGCGAGGTCATTTGGACGAAGCAGATCTGCGAGGACAATTTCAAGTCAAACGGCTTAGCTGTGACTTACGACGAGAATTATGCCTATATTTTCTACACCCAGGATGCGGAGTATGACGACAACTGGAATGAGATTCCTGGAACTGGTGGCATGTTCGTGATGTGTGTGCTTATTGGTGATGAAGTCCCCAGCGCAATCAATGAAGTACAGACAAGTACCCGCGCTAACACTGTTGAGATCTTCACCATCGATGGCCGTCAGGTGAATGAATTGCAGCCCGGTGTGAATATCGTGCGCACTACCGATGAGAACGGCGTTGTGACCACCAAGAAAGTGCTCAACTAAGCCAACATCATAGAGGCAGTGGAGCCTGATTTATTCACGGCTCTATAGTCTTGACCATATAAAAAGGCAGAAATAATCATTTTTTCTGCCTTTTTTTTTTTAAATTGTTCAAGTTTATATATCTTTGCGTCATTAATTAATAATGAATCGAAATTTGAGATGTATATGAGAAAGTGTTTTTTGACTACCGTGATTGTGCTATTGGCTGCTTGTGGTATGGCACAGGCTCAGTTGCCTGCAGTGACTTTGAAGACTTTGGACGGGACGTTGGTCCAGACCGAAACGTTAAGTAACGATGGCAAGCCTTTCATTATTGACTTCTTTGCCACGTGGTGCAAACCATGTAACCGAGAACTGTCGGCCATTGCCGAGGTCTATGACGAGTGGAAGGATGAAACGGGCGTCAAGATTTTTGCCGTGAGCATTGATCAAGCCCAAAACATCAACAAGGTAAAACCCTTGGTTGATCAAAACGAGTGGGAATATGAGGTCTTGCTGGATCCCAACAGTGAGTTTCTCAAAGCGCTTGGAGGGCAGATGATCCCGTTCGTCGTCGTGGTGGACGGTAATGGCAATATCGTTGCCAAGCACAGCGGTTACACCGACGGAGGCGAGAATGAACTGATTAAAGAGGTCCATGAGCACATGGCCAACTAGTTTTCCATTAAATTTAGAATGAACCCTAAGAAACTGATACCCTTGTTGCTGCCGGTCTTGATGCAGGCAGCAGTACCTGTTTACGCACAGGTGACGCTAAGCGGCAGCATTCAGAGTGATGTCCTTTTTCCCGAGTATGACGAGAAAATCGAAACCGAGCGTACTAGCGATTGGGTGTTGACCAATACCTACGTGGATTTGAACCTGGGGAGCAAGTTTGTTGAAGCTGGCGCCCGATTTGAATTCCTTCAACATCCTCTGCCTGGCTATGAGACTGATTTTAAGGGCAAGGGTGTGCCGCATTTTTATGTGAAAGGCCATTACAAGAATTTAGAGCTTGTCGTTGGAGATTACTATGAGCAGTTCGGCTCTGGATTTGTCCTGCGCACCTATGAAGAACGGTCGTTGGGCATCGATAATGCCCTGCGTGGAGCGCGATTGAATTACAAGCCTGTTGAAGGCGTGAACTTTAAGGTGTTATCGGGCAAGCAACGCCGCTATTGGCATCACAACGACGCGCTCGTCAGTGGTGTTGACCTCGAAGTGGGCCTGGAACAGTTCATCAAGTCGATGGAAGCCCATAGCACGCATATCACGCTGGGGGGCTCTTGGGTCAATAAGCACGAGGATGCCGACGATGACGCCATCTTTGTCGATGCGACTCACAAGCTGAACCTGCCAGAGTATGTCAATGCTTGGGACGCGCGCGTGAATGTTTCACACAAGGGTTTTAACCTGTTAGCCGAGTATGCTCAAAAAAGTCAGGACCCGTCGTTCGATAACAAGTACCATTACGGTAAAGGCCGAGTGGCCATGCTGAGCGCTTCTTATTCTCAAAAGGGCATGAGCGCCCTGCTGCAGGCCAAGCGCAGCCAGGGAATGTCGTTCCGCAGCCGTCGCAGCATGAACGGCACGTCGAGTTTTATCAATCATTTGCCCGCTTTCACTCACGACCAGACCTATGCTTTAGCGGCTCAGTACCCCTATGCCACTAATTTTGATGGAGAGTGGGCTTTCCAGGGCGAATTCGGCTACACGTTCAAGAAAGGAACGGCGTTGGGCGGAAAGTACGGCACTAAGTTGAAACTCAATGTGTCACATGTGCGTGGCATCGACGAGGACGAGGTCAAGAATCCTGTTGCCGATGGACGCCTCATGGGTAGCGACGGTTACAAGTCCAGCTTTTTCAAGATGGGTGACGAGACCTATTATCAGGATATCGACATTCAGATCGAGAAACGTTTAACCCGTGATTTCTCGCTGATTTTCATGTACATGAACGAGCGTTACAACATGACCGTTATCGAGGGTCATGGTGGCATGATCAAGAGCAATATCTTTATTACAGACGGCAAATACAAGTTCTCGCCCAAATTGACTCTGCGCTGTGAGTTGCAGTATCAATTCTGTGAAGGTGATGATGGGGATTGGGCCTTTGGCCTAGCCGAGTTGTCCTGGGCGCCCCACTGGATGTTCACGGTGAGCGACATGTGGAATTGTGGGGAGACCAAGGTGCATTTCTACCAGGCCTTGGTGACCTATAGTGTCGCGTCACACCGCCTTCAGGCGGGATATGGCCGCACTGATGCCGGCTACAACTGTTCGGGTGGCGTTTGCCGTTGGGTGCCTGCGACCCGTGGTTTCACGTTCTCTTATAATTACAGCTTCTAAATGATGAAAAAGATATTCAATGCCATATCGGTTTTAGCAGCAGTGTTGCTTTTTGTTGCCTGTGACGAGGTGTCAGTTGACAAACGCCTCACCTATGTGGAGCCATCACAGGTGGCCCGTGCTGTGCTCATCGAGGATTACACGGGCCAGTACTGCGTGAACTGTCCTCGTGCCACCGAGGAGATTGAGCGTCTCATTGAGCAGTATGGCGACACGACGGTCGTCGCTGTCGCTATCCATTCAGGGCCTTTCAGCAAGAATAAGGGAGAACTCTCACCCCTGTATACCGAGGTGGGTGACATGTATTTCAACACATGGGGAATGTCGGCGCAGCCTATAGGTCTGATTGACAGGTTGTTTAACTCGTTACCTTTCAGCTACACCGATTGGGCCGGTGGTGTGAACTATGAAGTATCCTTTGAAGCTCCAGTGGATTTCATGACGGATATCGATTATGACAAGGAAACACGCAAAGCGGCCATCGAGGTGCAGACCATCGGTCTGGACCAAGCTCTTGTCAGCGGCAAGCTGCAGGTGTGGCTGGTCGAGGACAGCATCGACAGTTTCCAGCTGATGCCCGATGGCAGCAGGCAGGAACATTATAACCACATGCATGTGTTCCGTGCCAGCGTGAACGACCCTTGGGGTGACGATGTGAGTGTGGCCCATGGCCAGGTGGCTACCAATTCCTATAGCCTCACGCTCAATCCCGAGTGGGCGCCTGAACACTGTTCGGTCGTCACCTTCCTCTATGATGTGGATGGCGTGAAACAAGTGGCTAAAAAGAAATTGTCAATCAAAAATTAAGGACTGAATAACTATGAAAAGATTCTTTACGTTTTTATTGTGGAGCATGGCCTTGCTGGCATGTCCCGTGCAAGCTCAAGATATTGACGAGAGCTATGTGTTTATGGACGATAATGGCAACATCCTCGAGAATGGGGCTACTGTCGTGCGTAGTGACATCGAGATCGACGACGCTACGGGTGCCGAAATCATCAATTCGGGCATTTGGGTGTTAAACGTGGCTGGTGGTGACGATTACCTGAAGGTTCATTATGTCATCAACAGGATTGATAACGGAACTTATCAGATCTGTTTTCCCTCGACGTGTAACATGAAGACCGAGGTGGGTTCTTATGAGACAGGCATAGGCCCTCTCATGACCGATATTCAGGACCTGCAGAGCGAGTGGTTCCCTATTGACGACGGTGAGTGCAGTGTAACGTTGAATATAGAGATTCTAACCAAGAAAGCCGGGTTCCCGCCTTCCTATAGCCACAAGGCATGGGGCCCCACGCTCACGTTGAAGTTTGTCAAGAGTGGTTCTCCCCACGTTATTGACGGCAGTTATGTGTTTATGGACAATGATGGCAATATCCTTGAGGACGGTGCCACCATCGTGCGCGACATGGTAGAGCCCTTTGACCAGGAGAGTGTGGTGATCAACTCAGGCATCAGCGTGATGAACCTGGCCGGTTCGGCAAGTGACAATCTGAAGGTTCATTATGTCATCGAAAGGATTGATAACGGAACTTATCAGATTTGTTTCCCCTCGACATGTAACATGAAAACCGAGGTGGGTACTTATGAGACAGGCGTAGGCCCTCTCATGACCGATATCCAGGACCTGCAGAGCGAATGGTTCCCGACAGCAGCCGGCGAGTGTGTGGTAAACTTGACCATCGAGATCTTTGATAAGACAGGAGGATTCCCTCCCGTGTATCTTCACAAGGCATGGGGCCCCTCATTGACTTTGCAGTTCGTCAACAATGATACACCACAGCCCATTGTGGGCGACGTCAACGGCGATGGCGAGGTGAATATTTCCGATGTCAATGCTGTTATCAAAATCATTCTTGGCGGTGAAGGAGCCAACGGTGATGTCAACGGTGACCACGAGGTGAACATCTCAGACGTCAATGCTATTATCAAAATCATCCTTAACCAGAACTGAAAAACAACTGTCTTTAATAATTAATACATGATGAAAAAAACATTACTTCTTTTAGCAACGGTTTTATCCTTGCCATTGCTTGCGGGCGCTCAGACTCCCGCAATGGCCGATTTGCAACCAAACCAGCGCATCATGGGTCACTACGACACCGATGATGTCGCTACCGAGGGCGTTTCGATCAGGAACGCAAGTGGAAAAGTCTCGGTTGGAACCATTTTGGAATCCGAGGAGTTGGACCTCTTTAGCGGAGGTGAGATTGTGGCGTTTCGTGTAGGCCTTGCCGAGAGTACGCCTGTCACTAAAGTGTTTGTCGTGCCCATCACCCCTGGCGGCGCCTATGGTGCGATGGTATCATGGCCCTGCCAGGTGAGTGAGACCGGATGGAATGTTGTCGAGTTGCCTGCCTCTTATACCATCACTCCTACCGATGGCAGCCGACTGATGATTGGTTTTGAATATGAGCAGACATCGACAGGTAAGCCCCTGGCACTCGTGCAGCAGGGCGATGAGATATATGACACCTACTGGTACAAGAAGGCCGGTGCCCAGTACCGCTGGACCACCGCTGGCCTGAAGTCCTACGGTAACCTGTGTGTCCAGTGCATTGTGGAGAAGGATCATTACCCCGAAGTGATGATTAAGGCTAGCGCCCTCCAGTGTGACGGCTTGTTGAAAAAGGGGGATCCGTTCTCTTACTCGTTCAACGTGAAAAACAGGGGAACCGCGGTGCTTGATGCCCAGTCCCTGCATTTCGACGTGCAGGTGGATGGTGAACTGGTAACGACGATCAGTAACCCCGATGCCATTGAGCCCGGCACTACTGTTACAATCAACGGCCAGCTGGAAACCGCCGAATGGGCTTCAGGCAGTCACACGTTGACCGTTTGCAACGCTGTTGCCAATGATGAAACGCTGGATTATGTCTATCCGATGAATGCGTCGTTCAAGATTCACAGCGGCGCTTTCCCGCGTCAGAAGCATATGGTCGAGCAGTACACTTCGACCTACTGCACCTACTGCCCGCTGGGCAACTCCATGCTGAGCCTGCTGACACAGCAGCGCGAAGATGTCATCTGGGTGGGTGTGCATGCCGACTTCAATGGCGTTGATCCCTGCTCCACGGTTCAGGGCGACAGTATCATGACCTATGTGGGCAACAATTCCTATCCTTCGGCCACATTCGACCGCTCCACCGGCTGGGAGAACGATAGGCAGTTGGTCAACAGCATTGGCTATTATGCCGAGTCTCATCAGCAGGTTGCTGACGAGCTGGGCTCGTTCTTTGATTACATCGCTGAGCAGAACCCCACCTTTGCCACCATCGAGATCGATCCCGTTGTGAATCTTGAGACCCGCGAGGCCGTGATCACCGTTTCGGGTGAGATGTCGCCGGACTTCGAACAGTTGCTGGGCGAGGATTGCCGCCTGAGCGTCTATATCACCGAGGACAGTGTTGTTGCCCGCCAGCTCAACAGCGGCGTGTGGGTCAATAATTATGTCCACAATGGTGTCTTCCGCCAGGCCTTGGGTTCGGTCAAAGGCGTACCTTTTAACCGCACGGGTGATGCCTATTCCAATAAGTTTAACATGACTGTGCCTGCCGAGTGGAACATCGCAAATCTCAAGGTGGTGGCCTTCATTAGCCGCCCGCTTGACGGAGGCAATGTCACCGACATGTTCCTGAACAATGCTGAGGCCGTTCGCCTGCTCAAGGGCACCGCCGGCATCAACGAGATGGTAGCCGGTAGTGATGCGGTACCCGTGGCTTATTATGATGTGACGGGACGCCAGATTGATGGCCCCCGCAAGGGCATCAACATCGTGAAGATGAGCGATGGCACAGCCAAGAAAGTGCTCGTGAAATAAGAATCAGAACTGAATAGTTGCAGTCAATCCATAGGCCCGATCACCCCAGGTGGTCGGGCTTATTGCTACATCAACATTTCCCATAAAGGGCCGGGTGAAGATAAATGCCGTTCCTGCTCCTATGGCGGCGCCACCCAGCACGTCCCACCAGTCATGGCGGTCAGTATGCACGCGCCCCCATGCCACAAAACTAGACACGGCATAGGCGGGAACGCCCCATTGCCAGCCGTAGCGCTTCATCAAGTAGGTGGAGCCGTTAAAGGCCACTGCGGTGTGGGTGCTGGGAAAAGCGTGGTGACCGGTTCCGTCGGGGCGGTCCTTGCGGATGCACAGCTCCAGCCCGTAGTTCACTGCCAGGCAGGTGGCCGTGCTGAAGGCCAGCTGTTTCAAGCCCTCATTATCATGCTTGGCGATGGCCACGCCCAGCGCAGTGGCATCAGGCAACAGGCACAATACATCGGTTGTGTGGCGTAAGGCGTCATCGTTGGCTTGAACTTGCACGCTGCACGCCAGCATGAGGGCCGCTAGGAGTGTTTTGACGGTTTTCATCGTTGGGGATAGAGTTTGCGAAGCAGGTCGCTGCGGTGGATTCGCTTGAGTGCTGCGGTGATGGCGGCGCGGTTCTTGCGGTCATACCAGAAGAAGAACAGCCGTTGGGCCTGTTTCTCCATCGGTGTCTTGGCGCAATAGACAGCCTTGAGCGTGTAGGGGTGAAGACCGGTGAAATAGGTCTCGGTCGAGACTGTCATCGGTGTGGGTGTGAAATCCTGAACCTGCTCGAGTCGGAAGTCCAGTTCCTTGGTGATGGCTGCGAGTTCGGCCATGTCAGCCTCGTGGCAGCCGGGATGGGACGAGATAAAGTAAGGAATGAGCTGCTGGCGCAGGTTGTATTTCACATTCACACGGTCAAACAGCGCCTTGAAACGCCTGAACAGTTCAAACGAGGGCTTGCGCATGAGCATCAGCACATCGTCGCTGGTGTGCTCGGGTGCGACTTTGAGCCTTCCAGACACGTGGAAGCGGATGAGTTCCTCGTTGTATTGGGCATTAACCTTATCCACACGCGGGTCGCCGGTGCGGTGCATCGACAGGTCATAGCGCACGCCGCTGCCGATGAATGATTTCTTCACTTGGGGCAAGGCATCCACTGCATGGTAGATGTCTAACAGCTGACTGTGGTCGGTATTCAGGTTGCCGCAGGGTTGCGGATGCAGGCATGAGGGGCGCTGGCAGCGCTGGCAGCGTTCCAGATCTTTGCCGTGCATGCCGTACATATTGGCACTGGGACCTCCCAGGTCGCTGATGTAGCCCTTGAAATCTTCCATCTGCACTACCTGCTTGACTTCGCGCAGGATGGACTGCTTGCTGCGTGAGGCGATAAATTTGCCCTGGTGGGCGCTGATGGTGCAGAAGGCGCAACCGCCAAAGCAGCCGCGGTGCATGCACACCGAGTGCCGTATCATCTCATAAGCGGGAATGCGTTTTCCCTGGTAGCGGGGGTGGGGCAGACGCGTATAGGGCAGGTCGAACGAGGCGTCGATCTGCTCGGTGGTCATGGGCGGGTTAGTGCGGTTGACCTTCACGGCGATGTCACCGGTGGCCTGCCACACGTTGTGGCCGTGCCACAGGTTGCTCTCCACCTCGATAACCTTGAAATTCTGGGCTTGGGCCTTCATCGACCGTTGGCATTCCTCATAACTGTGCAGCACCACGTCGGTGTCGCTATCGGCAGCGGGCAACTCGCTTAACGGGCGGCGAACTACCGTCTGGGGGATGTCGGTCAGCTCCTCGATGCTTTTGCCTGCAGCCAGCGCATCGGCAATGGCGGTGTTGGGCAGTTCTCCCATGCCATAGACCAACAGGTCGGCAGGACAATCGATAAGGATGGAGGGCCTGAGTCGGTCCTGCCAGTAGTCGTAATGCGCCAGTCGCCTTAACGACACCTCGATTCCGCCCGCAACCACGGGCACGTCGGGGAAGAGCTTTTTCAGGATTTCGCTATAGACGATGGTGGGGTAATCGGGACGGGCACCGGCACGGCCGTCGGGGGTGTAGGCATCGTCGCTGCGCTTGCGGCGGGCGGCAGTATAGTGGTTCACCATCGAGTCCATTGCGCCGGCCGACACACCGAAGAACAGGCGCGGCTTGCCCAGTTTCTTGAAGTCGCGCAGGTCGTCGCGCCAGTTGGGCTGCGGCACGATGGCCACTTTGTAGCCGTGCGCCTCAAGCACGCGTCCGATGACGGCGCTGCCCATCGACGGGTGGTCGATGTAGGCGTCGCCGCTGAACAGGATCACATCGGCCTGTTCCCAGCCCAAGTGTTCCATCTCCTTGCGCGTGGTAGGCAGCCATTGCCCCTTGATGCGGTGGTCGGTATGTCGTTTGTCCTGACTCATATATCCTTATTGTCCCTAATCCCCTAAAACCTAACACCTAAAGCCTTTCCTCGAGCATTTTCTCGAGTTTGATGATCTCGTCGCGGTACTGGGCGGCCTCGAGGAAGTCCATCCGCTTGGCGGCCTCGATCATTTGGGTCTTGAGGCGGTCGATAGCGGCCTGCATGTCCTTAGCGCCCATATAGGCGACAACGGGATCGGCGGCAACGCCGGCACTGGTGTCAAATTCCTCGGTATAACGCATGGCAGGCCCCTTGGCGGCAGCGGGCATGGGCGATTGGTTGTGACGGCTGGGCGCCGTGGGGTGCCGCATGTCGGTGTCCTGACCGATGATTGCCGTGCGGGCCTTGATGATGGCCGTCGGGGTGATGTTATGCTCCTCGTTGTACTTGAGCTGCAGGGTGCGGCGCCGCTCGGTTTCATCGATGGTCTGACGCATCGAGTCGGTGATGTTGTCGGCATACATGATGACCGTGCCGTTCAGGTTGCGTGCCGCACGGCCCGCCGTTTGGGTCAACGAGCGGCGACTGCGCAGGAAACCCTCCTTGTCAGCGTCGAGGATGGCCACCAGCGATACCTCGGGCAGGTCAAGACCCTCCCTAAGCAGGTTCACACCCACGAGCACGTCGATGGCTCCGGCTCGCAGGTTGTCGATGATTTCGATGCGCTCCATGGTCTCGACGTCGCTGTGCATATAGGCAGTGCGGATGTCCAATTTCTTCAGGTAGTCGCTCAATTCCTCGGCCATGCGTTTGGTCAGTGTGGTTACCAGCGTGCGTTCGCCACGCTCGATGCGCAACTGTATCTCCTCGACCAGGTCATCGACCTGCCCCTGTGACGGGCGCACGATAATCTGCGGGTCGAGCAGACCCGTGGGACGGATGAGTTGCTCGGTGATGATTCCCTCGCTCTTGTTGAGCTCATAGTCGGCCGGAGTGGCGCTCACATAGATGGTCTGGTGGGTTAAATCCTCAAATTCCTCAAACCGCAGGGGCCTGTTGTCCAGTGCTGCCTCCAGCCGGAAGCCGTAATGCACCAGATTGGTCTTGCGCGACTGGTCGCCGCCATACATGGCACGAATCTGTGGCACAGTCACGTGACTCTCGTCGATGATGGTGAGGAAATCGTCGGGGAAATAGTCCAGCAGACAGAAGGGGCGCATTCCGGGCCGGCGCCCGTCGAAATATCTCGAGTAGTTCTCGATGCCCGAGCAGTAGCCCACCTCACGCATCATTTCCATGTCATAGGTCACGCGCTCGTTCAGCCGCTTGGCCTCGACAAAACGGTTCTCGCGGGCAAAGGCAGCGACCTGATTCTCGCGGTCCAGGTCGATTTGGCCCATGGCGGCCTTCATTCGCTCCTTGGTCGTGACAAAGATGTTGGCGGGGAATATCTTGAAGCCCTCGACATCCTGGGTGGGCAGCTGGGTCTCACTGTCAAGAACCTGAATGCGCTCGACCTCGTTACCCCAAAAAATAAACCGCAGCATGATGTCCTCATCGCTCAGGAACACGTCAACGGTGTCGCCCTTGACACGGAAGGTGCCCATCCTCAGTTCGGTGTCGCTGCGCGAGTACAGGGCATCCACCAGGCGGTGCAGCAGTTCGTCGCGTCCGATCTGGTCGCCCACGCGCAATTCGATGGCATTGGCGGTGATATCCTCGGGATTGCCCATGCCATAGAGGCACGAAACACTCGACACCACCACGATGTCGCGGCGGCCGCTCAGCAGCGCTGTCACCGTCGAGAGGCGCAGGCGCTCGATCTCGTCGTTGATGGCCAGGTCTTTCTCGATATACTTGTCGGTCGAGGGGATGTAGGCCTCGGGCTGGTAGTAGTCATAGTAGGAGACGAAATAGTGTACCGCATTTTCGGGGAAAAAGCTCTTGAACTCGGCATAGAGCTGGGCCGCCAGGGTCTTGTTGTGCGACAAGACCAAGGTGGGACGCCCCGTCTGGGCAATGACGTTAGCCATCGTGAACGTCTTTCCCGAGCCGGTCACGCCCAGCAACGTCTGGTAGGGCACACCGTCATTGACTCCGCCAGCAAGCTCTGCGATGGCTTGAGGCTGGTCGCCAGTTGGCTCATATTCTGCATGTAATCGATACTCCATGGATTTTGCACAAGTTTAAACCGCAAAGATAGCAATTTTTCTCCATATTACACGCGCCCAATCCCCCAAAAACTAACACCTAAAGCCTAAAACCTAAAACCTAACACCTAACACCTAAAGCCTAACACCTAAAACCTAATTCATGACAATGCGCAAGCGGGTATGGGGCAGCAGGGCAGCGATATAGTTATTCAGCAGGTCCACCGTCAGGGTGGGGAACAGGGCCTCATAGCCGCCGATGATGTCGATGCCCAGCGCACGTTGCTTCAAGGCGTACAACCAGTAGGCATTAGTCTGAACGGCATTCTCGTGCTCCCGACTGATCCTCTCCTTCATCTTGTCGAATAAATCATCGCTTACGCCCCTATAGAAAATAGTGTTTACGGCATAATCGGCATAGGTGAGCATGCTGTCACGGTCCGCGGTGTTGGTCTCAAACTCGTAGTTGACCATCCAGCGATTGTGGTAAATCGACAGTGTGCCGTCGGCTACCACGTCGTATGTACCGTGCTTCTCATGACGCAGGAAAGTCAATAGCGCCGTACCCACCGACTCGCCCACCAGGTCCATCATGAATTCGTCGTCAAAGCTGTACCGCTTGTCTCCCATGATGCTGACATAGACCGATGTCTTGGGATTGCGCATCGGTACCTCAAAGAAATTGTCCACCTCGCCGGTAGCCATTTTGGGCTGATAGCCGCTGCCATAGGTCTCCCGCATGCCGTTGTCGGGCAACGAGGCGAGGTATCTCCTGATGAGGGGCCTGACCTCGTCGATGTTGAACGCTCCCACCAGCGAGAAAGTGTAGTCTCCGGCATTGGCGACGCGCTGGCGATAAAGCTCCAGCACACGCTGGCCATCGAGGTGCTCCACTTCCTCGGGGTGGATGTGGAGGTACATCGCGTTGCCGCGGTAGATAGTGCTGCCGATGGAGTCGCTGTATATCATTTTGGGGTTATAGGTGGCCTGTGAGAGCTGTGAGTGCAAACGCGTCTTGACGCCCTGGAAAGCGTCTTCGTCGAGGCGTACGTCGGTAAAATAGAGGTAGCACAGCTGCAGCAGGGTTTCCAGATCGGCGCTCTGGCAACCACCGCTCAGCTGCTCATTGGCGTCGTTGAGGATGAAGGAAATGCCCAGCTGGCGCCCGCTCATCATGCGGTTGAGCTGGTTGATGGTGTGGCCGCCCAAAGCGCATTCCTCTACCACTTGGTCCATCAGACGAACATTCGCGTCGGCCGTGTCGCCATAGGCCCACTCGCCACCCAGGCTGAAGGCGTTGAAGAGCACTTCGTTATTCTTGAATGTCGTGGGTTTTAGCCTCACCGTGGCACCGTTGCGCAGCGTCATCGTCGTGATGCCTGTAGCTTCTTCATAGGTCTCGTTGACGATGCCGCCCATGGCGGGCTCTACATCCAGTAACCGGTCACTTGCCGCCAGGTCTATATAAGCGCTGTGGCGTGTGTTGATGATGCGGTTGAAGTGGGCAATCACATCGCGGGAAGTGGGGTAGAGGCTAGGACCTCCCATCGACTGAGGACCCGAAATCAGTACGCTCACGTTGTCCTTGCCCGTGATTTGGCGCAGATAATCGTTTACCTCGTCGAGTGTGACACGTCCCACCTCGTCGATGAGCATTTGTGACTCGGCTTCAACACCGGGAATATAGCCGCCGTTGACATAGTGGTCCATATACTCCTCGGCATACGCTCGGCTCTTGCGGTTGCTGGCTTCGGCCTGCAGGTCGGCATATACGGCCCTGGCGTTGCGTTTGGCGCGTTCCAGCTCGCTGGGGGTGAAGCCGTGTTGCATGGCACGGGCTGCATGGGTCGTCAGGGAGTCAAGACCCTCAAGCGAGCATCCTTCCTTGACCAGTGCGGCAATGGTGAGGGCATCACGCGTGCGGGTGATGAGAAACCGGTCGTTGCGTGTTGTGGCATAGTCGATGGGCGATGAGGGCGTGCGTGTCATCTCTTCGAGGCGTTGGGTGAGCATTTCCTCAATAAGGGTAGAGAGGACGTGTTGGCGTAAGTAGGATACCGTATTTCGCTTCGACAAAGGCATTTTGTCATGCTCAAACATCAGGTACACCATCGTGTTTGAGGCTTCGGGGTCGGTACTCAAGGCATAGGTTATGCCGGCGTGGTCGTGAATTTTGCCAAGTTGCGGGTCGGGAGATGGACTGTCGCGGTGTGGAATGGAGCCCATGACCTGTTGGACCATCTGCTCCATGTGATCGACGTCAAAGTCACCCACTATGACAACAGCCTGCCGATGGGGGCAATACCAGCGGTGGTAGAACGACAGCAGTTGCCCGCGAGTGGCGTTGCGCACGACACTCATGTCGCCGATGGGGATGCGGTAAGCGTAACGGCTGCCAGACAACAGGATGGGCAGGGTGTTTTCATACATGCGCATCGTTTGGTCGGCATGCATGCGCCATTCTTCCTGGATGACGCCACGTTCCTCCTCGATGGCGCGTTCATCAAAATTCAAGTCACACGACAGGTCCCTCAGCATGAGCAGCACGGTGTCGACAAGCGTGGCGCGGTCGGTGGGCACATTAGAGATCTCAAAACGCGTGTCGTCAAACCCCGTTGCCGCATTGATGTCGCGGCCGTAGGAAACGCCGTTCCTCTGCAGGATGTCCACCATCTCGATAAAGGGGAAGTTGCGGGTGCCCTGAAAGGCGATGTGCTCGATGAAGTGGGCAAAACCGCGCTCGTCTTCCTCTTCGACCAGCGAACCGGTGTTTTGCACCAGCCAGAACTCGGCGCGTCCCTTGGGCTGCTCGTTGTGGCGGATGTAATAGGTCAATCCGTTCTCCAGCCGCCCTTTCCTCAACTCGGGGTCCACTGGCAACTCCTGCTCGCGAGCCTCCATTACCTGCACCACAGCAAGCACAAGAAGCACCGCCACCCATCTCCATCTCCTTATCTCCATATATCCTATCGTATTTTTACCGTGCTGGTTTTACCGTGCTGGCGCACGGGAAATTTTTCAAATTAAATTAAAAATTCTTATTCATCCTCTCTTCGATAAATTCTTCGATAGGATTTCGCCAATTGATTTTTTCAATAGTTCCATCTTCGTGTCGATGATACCATTCACTATAGAAACTCTCAGCGCCAAAGTTCATGATCATGCCAAAAGGCTTATGTGTCAAATGCATGTAATTGAATAATTGCTGGCGATGGGGCTTAGCTATGTTCTTGATGGCTTTGAGCTCGATAATGATGTCATGGTTAACGACTAAGTCCATGCAGTAATGCTGCTCAAGTTTTATGTCTTTCCAAAACATTGGTAGATACACTTGTTTTTCAACCGTATATCCCTTTTGTCTTAGCAGATAAGTGAGTGCTGCTTCATAAGCCGATTCCAGTAATCCCTCGTGATACTCGCTATGGACAAGCATGGCTTCACCAGTGATTTCATGAAAAAACCGGTAGAATTCATTATGCTCTTTGGCTGTCATGTGTTTATATTTTAAAATAATTTGAAAAATTTCCCGCCCGTCAGGGCGGTTATGGCGTGCGTCTTAGCGTGAGGCTAAGTATCATTTGAACAGGTCCTGTTTCTCGGGATTGGCGATGACGGTGTCGCTGGTTACGATGCAGTCAAGCGGGTGGTCATGAGGCTCGACAGGGACCTCGTCCACCATCTGGAAGTCGCACACCACGCCTATCGTCGGACACGTCGTTGTGCTCAGCAAGCGGTCATAGAAGCCCTTGCCGCGGCCCAGGCGGTTGCGTTTTGCATCCAGTGCCACGGCGGGCACGATAATCAACTCCAGGCATGATGCGTCCACGGCGTCGCCCACGGGTTCGCCGATGTGGAACTTGTTGTTGTCGTCAAGACTCTGCGCACCGTGATAGGGGACGATCTCCAGGTCATCGCCCACGACGCGGGGCAAGTAGATGCTCTTGCCTGCTTCCAACCACCGCTGTACCGTTTCGTGAGTTGGTAACTCGTCGGGCAGCGACCAGTAGCACAAGATGTGCTGCATCTGTTGCCACACTGCCATTTTTTCTATCGTGCTGAAGACCATTTGCGCTTCCACCTTTTTCACTGCGTCAGGCGTTATCGCCTTCAAGTCCTTTATTTGTCGTCTCAGTTCTTTCTTTGTCATCTTTATTTCATGATTTAAACCGTGTGCAAAGGTAGTGCAAACTTTTTAGTTTACAATTAACGATAAAGTAAAGTAAGTATTGTTAAGTTTTTTTTGATTATTGTGGCTTTTCTATTGCTGAATTCGAGTTTATTATCTATCTTTGCGAGATTGATTCTATCACTTGATTTCTCCAAGAAAATTGATATAATCATAAAAGCTAAACCAGAATTCATTTTTGAACCTTTATTATTGTTATTTATGAAAAAATTATCATTACTCTTAACTGTTATGGCGCTGGCCTTCAGTGCTCAGGCTGGTATGCTGCGTCTGCATGCCGGCAATCATCATCAGATCAGGAACCATCAGGTGGTTAATCCTGCAATCTCGCAGTCTCAAGCCATGGAGCTTCAGGCTCAGCAGCTCAACCAACCGCAGAGGGTGATCACCAGTATGCCCGAGGGCGAGTTGAGGACCTATGAGCGCACTGGTGGCCAGGGTATGTTTGCCAATTATGATCAAATTGGCCTTGACGTGCAGAGCGGCAAGATGGATATCGTCTTTGCCGAGGACAATGTGGTTTACATGAAGAATATCCTGTTCAACTGCAGCATCAACTATGGTCCCAGTTGGGTGCAGGGCGTTCTGAGTGACGATGGCACGACCATTACTGTGCCTCTGGGTCAGTCCATTTGCAGGGATGATTATTACAACTCCGATTTGGAGTTGTGCGTGGGTAGCACCGAGCTTATCTATGTCAATGGTGAGCCCGACCACGTTGAGTTCTATGTTGATGAGGCTGTTACCGAGGTGACCTATGTCATCGACGGCGACAAAATCATGCTGCAGGACACCGAGGGCTCTGAATCAACAGGCCAGGACCTGAGCCGCTGGAACGCCTACGGTTTGGCTTGCCAATGGAGTGATGACGGCTCGTTCGGCGCTTGCCTGGAGTGGGGTACCGAACTCACCCGCACCGAGACCACTGTCATCCCCACTGTCATCTATGACCAGCCTGAGGGTGAGATGGTCACCTATAACCGTGCCGGTATGTCCATCTTCACTGGTTACTTTGGCGTACAGTCCTCCATGTTTGCCGACAAGATGAACCTCGTCTTCGGCACCGATGGCAAGGTCTATATCCAGAATCCCCTGTGGTGGAACAAGTCCTACAATACCTGGGTTTGGGGTGACTATGATCCCGAGACAGGCATTATCAGTGTGCCCGTCGGCCAGTATCTGATGTACAACGATTATGCCGACATGGGTGTTCAGTTGTTGTGGGGTCACAGCATCTTATATCAGGATGCCGATGGATATTATATGTATGAGTACTTCATCGATGACGTTGACGAGATTCGCTACAAGATCGATGGAGATAACCTCTATCTGCTCGGCTGTGAGGGTGATCCCAATGCCGACTTCCCCGAATACTACAACGCCACCGGTCTGCTGGGCCACTTTAGCGACGGTTCCAATATGACCTGCTTGGAATATGTGGGTCCCGATGTGCCCTACGGCACCGTATTGAACCTGAGGCCCGCCGTTCCTGCTAATCCCACCAACGTGATGTGGCAGGATAAGGGATTAACCGATGGCACGACCTATCTGTTCTACACCTTGCCCACGACCGATGTTGATGGCAACATCATTGAGCAGGAATTCATCAGCTACAGCGTCTTCGTTGACGATGACCAGATCTATAACTTCGATGCCGAGTCTTATGGCAGCATTGACGTGGATGTTACCGAGATTCCTTATTCGTTGTGGTCCAACTACTGGAACTTCACACCCACACAGGTGTGCTTCTATCGTACCAACCACAGCGATGATCCCATCTTTGAGCATCGCATCGGTATCCAGGTATATTACACCGTGAACGGTGTCAAGAATGCCAGCGACATCGTCTACATCAATGCCGGCGACCTCCAGCCTGCCGTTCCTGCTAACCCCTCGGCCAGCAGCTGGTATGACTATGGCGAGTATGGCAGCAACTATGGCAGCTTCTATTTCGATCTGCCCACGACCGATGTCGACGGCAACTATATTGACCAGTATTACTTGAGCTACAGCATCTACACCGACAATGATAAGATCTACACCTTCAGGGAAAGCGACTTCCCCAACGACCTGACCGAGGATGTTACCGAGATTCCCTCGTCGATATTCTTCAACAGCTGGAACCTCTCGTCCTATAGTGCTTATCTCTATTATGACGAGGCGCCGTTGTTCACCCATCAGGTTGGTATCCAGGTGTTCTACACCATCGACGGTGTGAAGAATGCCAGCGAGATCGTCTATCTGGAAGTGTTCCCCGGGGAAGATCCCAGCAGCAGCGTTAACGAGATGAACGCAGGCAAGCAGGTGGCCAATGTGCGCTACTTTAACCTGGCAGGACAGGAGATGGCACAGCCCAGCGGCTTGACCATCCAAGTGACCACCTTCACCGACGGCAGCCGCACCGCCACCAAGGTCATGAAGTAAAAAAAAACGCTATACGCTTTCAGCTATTAGCAATTTAAAAGTTAATAATTGGTGCCCGAGGACTCCCAGCAGTCCTCGGGCATTTCTCGTGAAAAAAGCGGAAATAATGTCTTAAAGATGTTGCATGAAATAGGGGAGCGGGACTTCAATGCCTGGTCAGCTTGTCTTGTGTGGCCTGTCGGGTTGGGAAAGCGAATTATTGTACGATATTTACTATGAAAAATAAAAATTATTTTGTATATTTGCAGTGCTTAAAAACGGTGTGCTTTAACGGAATTATTATCAATAACTTAACAGTTTAACCTTATGAAACAGAACAATCATCAATTCATGCGGGCAGTGCTGCTCATTGCCCTCTTTGTAGTGAGTTTCTTGGGTGTTGCGGCGTCAACACCGGGTATGCTAACCGAAAGTGACCTGCCAAAGACGAACACGCCTTCGATTTATGCAACCGAGGGTGTAGGCAAGTATACTGTCAGGACAAACAGTGTGCTGGGTAGTGAAGTCTATTGTCGTATCAATTCCGGCGAGTGGTTCCATTACAAGAAACCTCTTGTCTTTGACGAAAACGGCAGCTACAAGATTGAAGCCTACGCGACTTCCTACTTCCATTCTCCCAGTGACATCGTTTCTGAATCCTTTGTGGTTGACGAGAACACGGGTGCGAACCTGGTGGACCCTGATGCCGATGACCCCTCGATCATCTTCCATAACGGGTTCAAATATAAGATCAACGGTTCCACGGTGTCACTAACACGGCAGACCGATAACATGTGTTCGGGCGAACTGATCATTCCTCCCACCATCACCCACAACGGGACGACCTATACTGTCACCGAAGTGGAGGACTGGTCGTGTTACAGCACCTACAATATCACCTATGTCTCTATTCCCAGCACAGTGACCGAGGTGGGCTCGTATGCCTTTAATGGCTGTCCCAAACTGAGGGCGATTGATGTTGACCCGGCCAATCCCAACTATTGTGATATTGACGGAGTGCTGTACAATAAAGCGGGGACCTATCTGCTGAGTTATCCCAATGCGCACTCGACCCATTACACGATACCTGATGGCGTCGTTATGATCTACTACAGCGCATTCCAGGAGGACTATGATCTCGAGTCGGTCACCATTCCCAACAGTGTTATCAGCATCCGTACGACTGCGTTTAAAAGTTGCACTTCGCTCAAGTCGATAGTGCTGCCCAGTAACCTGAGTGTGTTTGACTGGTCGGTTTTTGCCTATTGCAAAGAGTTGAAATCGGTGACTTTCCCATCCACTATCACCAAGATTCCAGCATGGACTTTCGAGGGCTGCCGCACGCTGGAAAACATATTCATTCCCTCTAACATCAGGACCATTGAAGATTGGGCATTTAAGGATTGTTTTGCCCTGAAGTCGGTTACACTGAATGAAGGATTAAAGAACATTAACAAAAATGCATTTGAACAGTGCTTCTCCTTGCCTGAAATTTCCATTCCCAGCACAGTGACGAGTATTGGAGAAGCAGCGTTTTACCGTTGCAGGAGCATGGTTGATATTCATGTTGACCCTGCCAATACTCAATACTGTGATGTTGATGGAGTCCTTTACAACAAGAACAAGACCACGCTGTTGGCCTATTCCTTGGGTAATCCCAGGCAAAACTATGACATCCTGCCCACGACCCAGGTCATCGGCCAGCAGGTTTTTGAATCATGCAAGGCATTGCGATATGTCAGCATTCCATCCGGTGTCACATCAATAGGAAATTATGCATTTTGGTATTGCGATAACTTGAAAAAGCTGTACAGCTATATTGAGAATCCTGCTAATGTTACGGTGGCTTCGATGAGCTTCTATCAATATCCGACTGATCCTGAAAGGATACTGTACGTTCCCCAGGGCTCGGTTGAGCGGTATCAGGCAGAGACAAATTGGAGTAAGTTTTTCGGTTCCATCATCGAGATAACAACCGGTGATGTGAACGGCGATGGCGGCACGTCAATCGACGATGTGACTTTGCTTGTCGATCTCCTGTTCAGTGGTGATAATTTGCCTGCTTATGCCGATGTCGATGGTGATGGCATCGTCAATATCAGTGATATCACCATTCTCATTGATATGTTATTGAGCGGAAACTGATTCTCCTCACGGGTTTTGTGACTCTGTAGAACGCAACCAAGGGGGCAAGGCTGATGACTCAAGTCTTGCCCTTGCTTTTGCCGATAGACTCAATTTACAACCTATTGGGCATGCTGCGGCAAAATAGACGGCCTGTTGTGAAGGCGTTTCCCCTGGATGATAAAAATTTGTTTTTCAATGAAAAAACGTGGTGTTTTTGCTTGTGGATCAGGAAATTTGTTGTACCTTTGCAGTCGCGCTTTTCGGGAACGAGTCCGAAAAGGCTGTTTAACTAACTTATTATTAACAATTTAAATGAGCGAAGAATTAAAAAATTCTCC
>CACYAW010000001.1 GCA_902772455.1 uncultured Bacteroidales bacterium | reverse complement strand
GGGTCCTGTCCTTTTTTATAGTTCGATTGAGAACGACTTCTTACCACTCACCCTTGAGCAGGTAGTCAACCAGGGTGGTAACGTCACTGATGTTCACATCCTGTGACTCGTCACAGTCGGCAGCATCAGAGCTGAAGTTATCGGTGTCATCGAACTCACCGGTCAGCAGGGCGTCAACCAGAGCGGTTACGTCAGCAATGTCAATGTTGCCGCTCCTGTCAACATCACCACGGGTGAAGTCAGCCACTGCACCGGGAATAACGAACTGGGCACCATTGGTGTACTTCAGAACGTTGTTCTCATAGCCATACAGGAAGTGGTAGCCGTTGCTGGGCATGGTGTAAGGCCAGGAACGGGATAGAACATGCCAAGACCACCAGCGATCCAGCTGTCGTTAACGTCCCAGATGGGGTTCGACAGATAGGTGATTGAATCCTCGGGATTGAACTCAGCGCACTCATAGAGGGCCTTGCCTTCAGAGGTCAGGGTCATCATGCAAGAGGGAACGCCATAGTTCCACATGTTACCAACATACAGGTTGTCACCCTCCTGGTACATGTAAACGGGGGACTCTTCAGCACTGCCGTCCTGCTCGTTGTTGTAGCTCAGAACACCATTGGCGGCAAGAATCTCGGTGCCTACATACATGGTAGCGGTCTCGGTAACGTTGGTGCTTTTGAGAGCATTATTCTGATAAACTCTTTCCTCCAGGTAGGTGTAGTAAACGTAGTTGTCATCGAAGATGATCGAACCGTCCTCATACAGAGTACCCTTGCAGTCGGTCTGCTCGTTGTTATCCCAGTAAGCCTGAGAAACGAGGAGCTCATAGAATACAGAGTCGGTGCGGTTACGCTTGGTACCGATAACAGAGTCTTCCTTCAGCAGGGTGCCCCAACTCAGAGCAACCTCACCAGTCGAGTAGTCAACATCGATAGGCAGGTAATAGGTGCTGCCCTCTGCGTCCCAGTATAAACCGGCGAAAGCCAGACCATCGCTTGCATCGGGATACCAGTAGGCACCGCCAGCAGCGTAGAACGGATCGGCCTGAACCTGCTCCTCACCCATGACGTTGTAAGCATACAGGAAGCATACATAGGGCATGCCGATGATCTCCTCAGCGGTCAGGCGACGCGGAGCGCGCTTGTTCACCAGATTGGTGGCATGGTTCATCTGAACGTGCTTCTTGGCGGACTCCATGAAGTTCTTGGTCACGCCAGAGGTCAGATTGTTGCTCAAGGTGTTAGACTTCATCACCATCTGGCCCTTGTTTGCCATCATAACGTCAGCTTTGTTCACGTGAGGTGCAGCCATGGCGGTCAGGCCAGCGCACACAAACAAAAGTGCTAATAATTTTTTCATAAAACTGTGATCTAAAAATTAGTAAATAATAAATAATGAATAATACAAGTTTAAATTTTTAAAGATTTCTGTTAATTGTGTTCTATGAGAATTGGCCTTCTGCCAATAGCCCCAAAGAATGGTGCAAATATATACTCTTTATTCCTAACGGCCAAGTTTTTTCTTGAGAAATTTAGAATTTTGTTACATTTTAGTAGCTAAACCAAATATTATTGTGCATTCATCTTTTACACTACAACACACTAAGCCGTCAAAGCGCCAAGCATTTCTTGCAGCTGCAATTCAAAAGACTTAGCGCCTTAACGGCCTAGGGGGGTACGTTTGGAATATCAGGCGAGGAGCATTCCTGCGGCGACCTGATGAGCCACATCATGGCCCATGCTCAGCTCGACCATCGCCAGGGCAAAAGGAGCGGCGGCGGCAGGACCGTTGCCCGTCACCACATTATCATCGATGGCCACGGCTCCGGTTTTCCAGTTCACGCCCTCGATGCCCTGCTCCATGCTGGGATAACACACCGCATCGCGTCCTTGCAGGATGCCGAGGGGCGCCAGCACCACAGCAGGAGATGCACAGATGGCGCCTACCTTGCCTCCACGCTCGACTTGCGCTTCCAGTTCCTCGCACAACGGCTCGCATGCCGCCAGATTGGGCGCCCCAGGGATGCCGCCCGGCAGCACCAGCCACTCGGCCTCGCTATAGTCATTGTCACTGTACAGGCTGTCGGCAAGCACGGTCACTCCATGCGCTCCGGTCACTTCGTTGCCCGGGTTAACCGAAACTGTCACCACAGGCATTCCTGCACGGCGCATAACATCCACACACGTCAAAGCCTCGACTTCTTCAAAGCCATCAGCCAGGAAAATGTAAGTCGTTTTCATTCCAATTGGTCTTTATAAATTATTAATAAGGAATAGTACATCTGATAATAGAGCGCTAAATTACGGTTTTTTCTCTTGAAAATGGGCCCTTAGGAGCGAAAAAATGGGGTTTTTGAGAAAAAAACAGCTTTTTTTTGAAAAAAAGTGCGATTTTTTTTGGTAGTTCAAAAAATAGCAGTACCTTTGCATCGCTTTTGACAGCAACATGGGCAGTTAGCGCAGTTGGTTCAGAGCATCTGCCTTACAAGCAGAGGGTCGGGGGTTCGAATCCCTCACTGCCCACTAACAGAGATCCCGCACCGCAATGGTGTGGGATTTTTCTTTTATTCCCCACCCCCGCCCCAGCCCGCACGGCAACTTCGAGAGGTCAAAAATATGAAAAAGGGTTAAAGCTGGTGACGGATTGAAAAATTATGTGTAGTTTTGGGGTTTCAAATCAATACATGAGCAATGAAGATAGACCGGAAGATCCTTATCGTCATACTCACCTTGGCAATGGCACTGCCCGCGGCGGGACAGGTGCGGCTGGGTGTGCGCGGCGGTGTGACACTGAGCGAGCTGCGCTTTGACCGTGAAGTCATCGACAGCGACAACCGTGTGGGTTATTGCGGCGGACTGCTGCTTGACCTGGCGATACCCATGACCGGACTGGGCATTGAGGCCAGTGTGATGTACACCCATCGCAACAACCGCCTCTCGGACGGCTACGTCATGTTCAAACGCCATTACATCGACATCCCATTGATGGCGCGCTACCGTATGCCATTACCCCGTGTGGAGCGCTTTTTCGCGCCCATCGTCTTCACCGGGCCGTCGTTCTCCATCCTGTTTAAAGAAAACGATGGTGACAAATGGCTCAGCCGCAAGACCTACCTCTCATGGGACGCCGGATTGGGAGCAGACCTGTTCAATCATGTGCGCATCACCGCATCCTATGGCATCGGCATTTCCAAGGCCATGAGCTATATCGACCGCGAGTACACAGGTGACAAGGTACAGGGAAAGGACCATCACTGGACCGTCACTGCCGCCTGGCTCTTCTAGAACCGCCACCGCATGCATCAAGTGAAACTAAAACTGAAAGACATAATATGAAAAAAATCATTTTACTCATCACCACTTTACTCATCTCCACCGTAGCCGTCACTGGACAGACCACATCGCGCTGGGGTATCACCGCCGGAGCTAACATCAACGAGGTGCACTTCAAGCAACAGGACATCGTGCCTGCCAAGCGGGCATGGGGGCCTCAACTGGGCGTCACGGGTGAGATGAACTTCAGCGGCATCGGCTTTGGCGTCGAGGCATCGGCCCTTTACACGCTCAAGCAGGGCAAGGTCAATTATGGCGAGCGCACCGTGTGGTCTTCCATAGGTGCCGGCAACGAGACCGTGTCGATGCACTACCTGGATGTGCCCCTGCACCTCAAGTTCAAGTGGCACCGTCTGGGCGGCTTCGAAAGCACCCTCATGCCGTTAGTCTATGTGGGCCCGCAGTTCTCATTCCTGATGCACGGCAACCACGGCGACCTCAACAAATACTCCCCTGTGAGCGTCTATCTGGACATGGGCGTCGGCTGTGAGTTGATGGAACGCGTGCAGTTGCGCGGAGGCTATAACTTCTCGATTGGCCAGACACTGCACACCAAGCTGCTCGACGAGAACGTGGCCAAGAACCGCACCTGGTACTTCAACGTCACCTGGTTCTTCAAGTGAGCCCCACGTGCCACCGTCACAAATCGCCCTAACGGGAGGGAAATCTCTCTTAACCCATAAAATTTGAAAGCAAGATGAACAGGAAATATGCCATGGTGCTGGTAGCGCTCCTTGTCGCCATCGTGGCGATGTACTGCTCACGCGGCCACAAGCGCTTCTTCAGCCATGACGGCGTGGTGTGGACAACCGAGTATCACATCACCTATGAGGCCACACATGACCTGGGCGACAGCATCCAGCTCATCCTGGGCAACATGGACATGAGCGTCTCGCCCTACAATAAGGCATCGCTCATCAGCGCCCTCAACGAGAACAAGACCACCCGCACCGACGCCTACCTGCGCCGCCTCATCGACGCTTCACGCATCGTATGGCGCGAGAGCGGCGGAGCCTTTGACCCCACGGTGATGCCACTGGTCAACGCATGGGGATTCGGCTACAAGAACGGTGCCCTGCCCTCGCAGCACCAGATTGACAGCATCCTGCGATTTGTCGGCATGGACAAGATCGACCTGAACGGCAACGACCTCGTGAAACAAGACCCGCGCATGATGCTTGACTTCAGCTCCATTGCCAAGGGAATGGCATGTGACGAGATCGGTCGAATGCTGGTCCGCAACGGCGCCGTCAACTGGCTTGTGGAAATTGGCGGCGAGGTGATGGCCAGCGGTACAAACAGCCACGGCACGCCCTGGCACGTATCGGTCGATATGCCCACCAGCGAGAATGACGGAAACATCCAGCACGACGGAGCCATGGTCATCGCACTAGACAGCGGTGCCGTGGCCACTAGCGGCAATTACCGCAAGTGGCGGGAAGAAGGCGGCAACAAGCTATCACACATCGTTGACCCGAAAACCGGCGACAGCCACGTGGGGACCCTGCTCAGCGTCACCGTCATTGCCGGCGACTGCATGAATGCCGATGCCTGGGCAACGGCCTGCATGGTGATGGGTGAGGAAAAAGTAAAAGCCATGATGGGCAAACGTCAAGACCTGGGCGTGATGACCATCAGCACCGACACAGTGAGCGGCAGCCTTGTGGTATGGAGCAACGCCCCGTTTGCCGATAAAATCAAATAAAGGAATTCTTTACAATCTATAAAGCATCTAGTACATCTAGCTCATCTAGTATATCTAGTATATCTAGTATATCTAGTATATCTAGTATATCTAGTATATCTAGTATATCTAGAACTTCTAGTGCATCTAGTCTATCTAGTTGCTCTAGCCCATCTAGTCTATCTAGTACATCTAGTCGCTCTAGCCCATCTAGTCGCTCTAGATCCGTTTACCGGGCGATAATGAGCTCGATGCCCAAGTCCTCAAGCCTATTGGCGACTTTGGGCGAGATGCCCGCATCGGTGATGACGATGTCAATGGCGTCGATATCGGCGATCTTGGCAAACCCCCGGCGCCCGAACTTGCTGCTGTCGGCGAGCACGATGGTCTTCTGGGAGGCGTCCATCATGATCCTGTTCAGCGCAGCCTCACGAATCTCGGTTGTCGTGATACCATAGTCCACATCAATGCCGTCCACTCCAAGATACAATTTGCTGAACGAACACTGAACCAGGAAACGGGCCGCATAGTCGCCCACGACCGATAAACTGCTGTGGCGCATCAATCCGCCCAGCTGGATGATGTCAACGTTCTCGTGCTGTGACAGGATATTGCTCACCGCCAGCGAGGCCGACACCACTGTCAGCTTGTGGATAGACTGGATGTTGCGTGCCAGGGCATGCACCGTTGTCCCCGAAGCGATCGCGATGCTGTCATCGCGTGTAATCAGCCTAGCCGCTTCACGGCCTATGGCGTGTTTCTCATCGGCTGCCAATTTCTCCTTCTCGTTCACCGAACGGTTGTTGATATACGGGTTTATCAACACCGCCTTGCCATGACTACGGTACAGTTTGTCGCTCTTTTCCAGCTCGGTGAGGTCCTTGCGCACGGTAACGGCACTCACGTCGAGCATTGTCACCAAATCAGACACCAGCACCGAACCATGCTTGATCAGTGCCTCCATTATCAACTCGTGACGTTGTTCCTTAGTCATAGCAAATAAAAACGATTTTGATTTCTTTTTGATACGGCAAAAGTAGATAAAAGAAAAATTCCCTCCAAGAAAAAACGCAAAAAAGTTTCGATTTTTTTTTAAACGAAACAAAAATCATCTATAAATCAATCCATTTTGCTTTTGATTATAGAACAAAACGAAATATATTTACAAAACAAACGAAAGTACCATTTTCAGTGAAAATCCAAATCCAGATATCATCTATTTTTTTGTTTTTCAACAAATTAAAAATATTCAAACTGCGAATTTTCAAAAATAAATACGAAATTACTTTGTCAATCCAAAAAGAATACATAACTTTGCACCGAAACTAATACATGCGATTAGCTTTGCTACCTAAAAAAAACAATTGTTTATGGTAACCACTGACATATACAACAAAGAATATGACGTGATCATCGTGGGCGGCGGTGCCACAGGCGCCGGAACCGCGAGGGATTGCGCCCTGCGTGGCTTGAGCGTGCTGCTTGTCGAGCGCAACGACTACAGCACGGGAGCCACGGGCCGCAACCACGGCCTGATGCACAGTGGCGCGCGTTACGCCGTGACCGACAGCGAGAGCGCCAGCGAATGCATCAGCGAGAACATGATCTTGAGGCGCATCGCCCGCCACTGCGTGGAGGAGACCGATGGCCTGTTCATCACCCTGCCCGAGGACGATCTCCAATACCAGCACACTTTTGTGGAAGCGTGCCAGCGCGCCGGCATCCGTGCCGACGTCATCGACCCTGAGGAGGCGCGCCGCATCGAGCCAGCTGTCAACCCCGAACTCATCGGTGCCGTACGCATCCCCGACGCCGCCATCGACCCATTCCGCCTCACTGTTGCCAACCTGCTCGACGCCCGCATGCACGGCGCCGAGACGCTCAACTACCATGAGATGGAGGGCTTCATCATGAACCAGAACCGTGTCGAGGGCGTGAAACTGCTCAACAAGCTCAACGGCCAGCACGTCGAGGTGCGCAGCCGCGTGGTGGTTAACGCGGCGGGCATCTGGGGACAGCGCATCGCGCAGATGGCAGGGGTGAACATCTCGATGTTCCCTGCCCGAGGTGCGTTGCTCATCTTTGGCCACCGTGTGAACAACATGGTCATCAACCGCTGCCGCAAGCCCGCTAATGCCGACATCCTCGTGCCCGACGACACCGTGTGCGTCATCGGCACGACGAGCGACCGCATCCCCATCGAGACCGTCGATGACATGCGCGTGACACGCGAGGAGGTGGACGTCCTGCTCAAGGAGGGCATCAAAATCGCGCCGAAGCTCGCCACCACAAGAATCATCCGCGCCTATGCCGGTGTGCGTCCTTTGGTGGCCAGCGATGACGACCCCAGCGGCCGCAGCATCAGCCGCGGCATCGTGTGCCTGGATCACGCCAAACGCGACGGCGTGGAGGGATTCATCACCATCACCGGTGGCAAGATGATGACTTACAGGCTCATGGGCGAAATCGTCACTAACGCCGTTTGCGCCAAGTTGGGCAACACCGCTCCCTGCGTCACCGCCAGCCAGCCGCTTCCCGGCTCGGAAGAGGGTGCTCCCAACCAGAGCGACCTGACCAAGCGCTACAGCTTCGGTCAGCGTGCCGCCATTGGCCGCCACGGCTCCCTGGCATCGCGCATCGAGAAAGAAAACGATATCGACAACGCCCTGGTGTGTGAGTGCGAAGGCGTCACCATGGGCGAAATCAAATATGCCGTACACCAGCTGCACGTTCACAACCTCGTGAACCTGCGCCGCCGCACACGCGTGGGCATGGGTACCTGCCAAGGCAAACTCTGCTCCTGCCGTGCCGCATCCATCATGGGCGAACTCAGGAACGACGTGAAGGGCGCACAGGAAGACCTTGCCGCATTCCTCGACGAACGATGGAAAGGAATGAGGCCCGTCGCTTGGGGAGACACCCTGCGAGAAGCGCAACTGACTGCCTTCATCTATGAGGGCCTGTGCGGACTGGACAAGGCTGTAAACATGCAAGGAAAGGAGGACGTGCAATGAGAATGGACACCATCATCATGGGCGGAGGCCTGAGCGGCCTCATTTGCGGCATCGCGCTCGCCAAGCGCGGACAACGAGTGACCATCGTCGCTGGCGGCCAGAGCACATTGATGTTCAACGGCGGCTCGATGGAGCTGCTGGGTTGTATCGACGGCAACAATGTCAGCAACCCGCTGGAGGCCATCTCCATCCTGCCCCAGAGCCATCCTTACCGCAAAATCGGCGCCGAGCGCATCGAGGCACTTGCCGAAGAGGCCAAGCAGATGCTGGCCGATGCGGGCATCAACATGGAAGGCAGCGCTGCCGCCAACCACTGGCGCGTCACTCCCATGGGAATCGCCAAGCCCGCCTGGCTCACCCTGAGCGAGAACCTGCGCATCGACGACCTGGGCAAACTGCCCGCTAAGCGCGTGGCACTGATGTGCATTCGTGGCTACTTCGACCAGCCCAACGGCATGCTGGCACAAGGCCTGCGCGACTTGGGCTTTGACGTCCAGACGATTGAGTTCACCACCGACGACATCACCGCGCTGCGCCGCAGCCCCAGCGAGATGCGCGCCACCAGCCTGGCCAAACGTCTGCTCAGCACTACAGCCCTGCAACGTGTAGCCGACCAGATCAACGCCCTCACAGGCGAGGCCGATATGGTGCTGCTGCCCAGTGTACTGGGACAGGCCGACGACAGCGACATCAAGACATTACAGGGCATGTGCAACAAGCCGTTGCGTTTTGTCGCCACCATGCCTCCCGTCGTTGCGGGCATGAGGATGCAGACATTGCTGCGGCACTACTTCAAGATGCTGGGAGGCAACTACTTGACGGGTGACACTGTCATCAGCGGCAATTTCGAGGACGGCAAACTGCTGAACGTCTCCACCGAGAAACTGAACGATATGCCCTTAAGGGCCAGCAATTTCGTCCTTGCCACGGGTTCGTTCATCAGCCGCGGCCTTGCCGCCAACTATGAGCGCGTCTATGAACCCGTTTTTGACCTCGATGTGGACGCCGATGCCGACTGTGACCAATGGACACGCTTCGGCATTCTGGAGCCGCAGGCCTACTTCAACTATGGCGTCACCACCGACGGCAGCCTCCATTGCCAGCGCCAGGGCAAAACAATCAGCAACCTTTACGCCATCGGCTCGGTCTTGAGCGGCCATGACGCCATTAAGATGGGTGACGGCACCGGCATATCACTGATTTCGGCTCTTGCCGTGGCCCGCAACATCACGGGCGGCAAATAGTCCATTCGACTACCATCCTTCTTGAGAAAACACTCAAGTGAAGGTTTAATATATAATAGATAACGATTTGATTGATGATTTTTTAATGGGATATTATGGCTGAACGAATGCAAATATGCAACCTCAGCGAGAACAACTTTGAGCAATGCACCAAATGCAGCATCTGCACCACGGTGTGCCCGGTTGCCGCTGTAACCACCGATTATCCCGGCCCCAAGCAGGCCGGGCCGGACGGTGAGCGCTACCGCTTGAAGGATCCCGCTTACTTTGACAAAGCGCTGAAGCTGTGCCTGAACTGCAAACGATGCGAAGTGGCATGCCCCAGCGGCGTGCACATTGCCGACATCATTCAGCACGCACGCATGAAAGCCAGCGAGGGACACCGCGCAAGTCTGCGCGACACGATGCTGGCCAATACCGACCTGCTGGGCACTGTGGCCAATCTAGTGGCCCCCATCGCCAATGCGACGCTGGGCCTCAAGCCCACTAAACTGGTGATGCACAGCGTGATGGCCATCGACAAGAACCGCACTTTCCCGGCCTATAGCCGCCAAAAGTTCACTACCTGGTTCAAGCGCCATGCCGCCAAGGAGCAGGATTCCTACCCCAACCACGTGAGCTACTTCCACGGCTGCTATGTGAATTACAACTTCCCCCAATTGGGTCAGGACCTGGTCAAGGTGATGAATGCCATCGGTTATGGCGTTCACATGCTCGAGAAGGAGCAATGCTGCGGAGTCGCCCTCATCGCCAACGGCCTGTACAAGCAGGCGAAGCGCCAGGCAAACGTCAACACCGCCAGCATCCGCCAGGCTGCGGGCACCAATCACAGCACAGTGCTGACCACAAGCTCAAGCTGCACTTTCAACCTGCGCGACGAGTATCCCGCAATGCTTGACATCGACAACAGCGATATCCGCAACAATATCTCCCTTGCTACACGATTCATCTATAATCTTGTGGATGAGGAAAAAGTAAAGCTTGTCTTCAAGCAAGACTATAAGAGAAGGATTGCTTATCACACCGCTTGCCACATGCAGCGCATGGGCTGGCAGCTCTACAGCATTGAGCTGCTGCGCATGATTCCCGGACTCGACCTCCAAGTGCTCGAGCAGGAGTGCTGCGGCATCTCGGGCACCTACGGGTTCAAAAAGGAGAACTACGAGCGCTCCCAAGCCATCGGTTCCATTTTGTTCAAGCACATCGAGGACGCACAGGTCGAGGCCGTCGCCACCGACTGCGAGACCTGCAAGTGGCAGATCGAGATGTCCACCGGCCTTCCCGTCGAGAACCCTATCAGCATCCTTGCCGATGCCCTCGATGTGGAAGCCACCCGCCGTGCCAACGGAATTTAACCAACAACACATATACAACTATAAAATAACAACTTAAAAACTAAAACTTACTATAAGCCGGAACAGACCGGTCCCGAGGCCGATGCCAAGTACAAGAGACTGCGTTGGCAAGTCTTTATCGGCATCTTCATCGGCTATGCCGGCTTCTATTTGGTGAGAAAGAATTTCTCCATGGCCATTCCCATGCTCGAGCCCTTTGGCTTCACCAAGGGTATGTTGGGAACGGCCTTGGCTATGAATGCCGTGGCCTATGGCTTTTCCAAGTTCGTCATGGCCAGCGTCAGCGACCGCAGCAATGCGCGCCGCTTCCTGCCGTTGGGCTTGATCCTTTCGGCCATCGCCATGTTGTTCATGATGGTTCCCATCACCCTGCTCGACCCCATCGGTCACCCCGAGCGCAAGGGTCTTGCCGTATTCCTGATGGGTGCCTTCAACTTCCTCGTGGGTTGGTTCCAGGGAATGGGATGGCCTCCGTGCGGACGTGTGATGACGCGCTGGTTCTCCATTAAGGAGCGCGGCACCTGGATGAGCGTGTGGAACTGCGCCCACAACGTGGGTGGTGCCCTTGTCGGCCCCATGGCAGCCTATGGTGCCATGTGGTTCGGCTCATGGTTCTACGGCAACGATGAGAAGATGTACTTCCTCATCGGTACCTACGCCTTCCCCGCTGCTGTAGCCATCCTGATTGCGATTATCGCCTACATCCTTATCCGTGACACCCGAGAAGAAGAGCGAGCAGTCGCTGAGCGTGAAGGAAATCTTCAAGACCGTCCTCTCCAACAAGTTCTTGTGGTACATCGCACTGGCCAACTCCTTTATATATATGGTGCGCTACGGCTGTCTGGACTGGGCTCCCACCATCCTGAGCGAGCAGGGCGTGGACATCAAGAATGCCGGTTGGGCCTACTTTGCCTATGAGATTGCCGCTATTCCCGGCACCATCTTCTGCGGCTGGCTGAGCGACAAGGTCTTCAATGGCCGTCGCGCGTTGCCCACGATGATCTTCATGGCCCTCATTATCGTGGCCATCGTTGTCTACTGGCAGAACATGACCAACCTGAGCATTGTCCTGGGTTGCCTGATTGCCATCGGCTTCCTCATCTATGGTCCCGTAATGCTCATTGGCGTGCAGGCACTTGACCTTGCCCCCAAGAACGCAGCTGGCACCGCTGCCGGCCTCACCGGCTTCATGGGCTACGTGCTGGGTACCGCTATTCTGGCCAACACCGTGCTGGGCTATGTTGCCGAGAGCACCGGAGGCTGGGACATGCCGTTCATCCTGCTGATCGTGGGTTGCGTGGGCGCCATCTTCTTCATGGCCCTGACCTACAAGGAGGAGCAGTATCTCGTTGCCGACCGCAAGGGCGAAAAGATTGAACTTATGTTTAAAAATCTCGTTAGAGTAGGTTTGTTGAGCACCGTTGTGCTTGCAGCCTTCACCTCATGTGAGGAAGAACAGCAGTTCACCAATGAGAAACTTGATGCCAAGCGAGTAGAAGTTCAGGTACTGAACAGTGAGCTGGCCAAGGTTCGTGATTATGTGCCTCTGTATGCAGTTGTTGCACACCGCGGCTCCACCTTCTGGGCTCCCGAGGAGACTGAGGCTTCGTGGCGTTGGGCCCGTGAGATGGGCGCCGACTACCTCGAGAGCGACGTGCAGTGCACCAAGGACGGTATCGTGCTCGCTAACCACGATGAGAACCTGAAGCGCACCACCAACATCGAGAACGTCTTCAGCGAGAACGTTCCCGCCAGCCGTGTTGACTTCTACATGAGCCTGGGCTTCTCCCGCGCTGATGCCGAGGCACAGTACGGCCGTGACATGGCCGCCTTCCGCCCGTTCTACACTTTGAGCTACTACTATGCCGAGCTGCTCATGCTCGATGCTGGCAGCTGGTTCAACGAGAGCTCACTGGAGCAGGCTCGTCCCACCTTCAAGGCTACCCAGAACGGCCGCTTTGAGAATGGCAAGATCGTTTACAGCAATGGTCTGTACATCAGCGCCATCCAGGACCAGATCGCCTATGCACAGGGCAAGCGCCTGGTGCGTGACGCTCAGGGCCGCCGCGTGCTCACCTACAAAATCAAGGACGAGTACAAGGGCATGACCTTGCAGCAGATCTACGACGCCATCAAGGCCAAGGGCGAGTACAACGCCAAGTATATGGACTTCATCGAGTACGACTTCGCTGCTGGTTACGAGCCCGATCCCGAGGACACCGGTAACCGTCCCGGTATCTATGTCGAGTTCAAGGAGAGCTGGCTGAACCCCGGCAACATGGAGCAGCGCTGGAACATCATCACCAACGATCCCGGCGATCAGCCCTTCTACAAGAACGGCAAGGTGAACGTGGGCAACACCCGCGGTCGCGTTATCCTGCAGACCTTCTCGTTTGATGCTCTGCGCCGTGCCAACAACATCTTCAAGGGCCGCATCCCCATGTGCTACCTGTTGTGGATCAGCGAACCCGCCTATGCTACCGACATCGCCTATGACACCCCCACCGGCTATGCTGCCTTCATCAAGTGGGCTCAGGACAATGGCGCACACATCATCGGTCCGGCCATCAGCGGCGCTCCCAACAACTATCCCGAGATGAATGCTCCCTGGCAGGCTTACATGATCCGCAAGAGCGGCATGATCAACCATCCTTACAGTTTCGACAGCTGGGCACAGATGTGCAAGTACATGGGCTACTACAACTATGGTTGGGAAACCGAGTTTGACGATTTGCTCCGTCTTGAGATTCCTGCCACGCCCTATTGCACCACCAGCTATCCCAGCAGTGTTCCCGTGTATATGGACGGCTTCTTCACCAACCGCACCGAGATGTCGCTGCGTTACATGATTGAGAACGGCTTCCGTGGCAACGCCCAACTGCCCAACCCCTTCCACGCTGGACAGAAGTATGACAACTCGCAGGCCAACGTCACCGTTCCCGATGCTGTTGCCACCCTCGAGCGTCTGGGTTACTAATCCACACGAGGTGTAAATGAACATTAACAACAACATTAAATCGAAACAATATAAAATGAAAAAATATATTTTGATGCCGGTTCTGGCAATCTTCGCCTTGGCAGCTAGTGCACAAGACTTCGACACCGATCCCACGCTGGAGCTCGAAAATGCTGAAAAGGAAGTGAAGTTCACCGTGGGTGCACGCATGATGGCCGACGCTGCGCTCTATCACAGCGATTTCACGCCCGTCAACAGCGGCGCCTCGATCACCGATGCACGCATCCGCACCTCTATGACTTACAAGGACTGGTACTTCTATGCCGACTTTGGTTTTGGTGGTGGCAAATTCTCGCAGAAGAACATCTTCCTGCAGTACTCCCACTTAGACAACTGCGACAATACCCATGCCGTGAAGGTGGGTTACTACAATGACCCCGCTGGCTCGATGGCCCGCAACACTTCGCTGGGCAGCTACCACTTCATCAGCCGTCCCGGTTCATCCTATGCTCTGGGCGAAGGCCGTGAGCTGGGTATCAGCTACAAGTACAACACCGACCACTTCATGGCCTATCAGGGCGTGTTCACCGAGAATGCCTACAACAAGATTGAGGCAGGTTTCAACGGTGTCACCGTTGCCGGTCGCTACTTGTTCCGTCCCATTGCCAATGATTATCAGACCCTGCACGTGGGTGTGAGCGCACGCTTTGCCCACCTGGGTGGCGGCACGGTTTACAACAACGTGCTCAAGAAATCGCTCCACCTGGGTCAGTCTCTCGAGACCCTCGTTGACGAGGACGAACAGTTCGTCAGTGCAGACCTCGACTGGGCTAACAACGTGGTTAACCTGGGCGCCGAGGCTCTTTACCAGAACGACAAGTTCTTTGCCCGCGGTGAGTTCTTCTACAAGCACGTGACCAAGAAGCGTGACAGCTACTCGCTCTATATCGATGCCCAGAACAACATTGACGGTTGGGGCGACATCGAATGGTGGGAGAATGCCAACAAGCTGAAAAACAACAATTTCTTTGGTGGCTATGTAGAGGCTGGTTTCCAGATCTTCGGCAATGGCTACAAGTACAATAAGCAGGAAGGCCTGCTGGGTGGTCTCGACGGCAAGTCGCTGGAGATCGTGGCCCGTTACAACTACACCGGCCTGAACAACCTCACCGATGGTGAGTACTACAATGCCGGTCGTGGTCACTACTATGCTAACGGCTACATGGAAGATTGGCCCGGCACTGGCGCTACCAGCGTTGGTGGTGGTGACATCCACAGCGTGACCCTCGGTCTGAACTACGCGTTCAACCGTTACGTGCTGTGCATGTTTGATTACACCTTCCACAAGCTTGACAAGCCCTTCTTGCCCAACGACAAGAACTTCCACGTGGCTCAGGCCCGCGTTCAGTTCACTTTCTGATCGTGGTCTAAGCAATGGATCATAAAGAATAATCTAATCGAATCATAATACCATCATCGATTTTTTATTAGAATTATTTTTTCCTATCAATCACCGTAATCCCGCCGCACCCGTGAATGGGCCCGGCGGGATTCTTTTTGGAACCTGCAGGTCAAGGCCGTCCAGTGCATAATCCGGTATGGATTATATGGCCATCGGTCGGCCTTGGCAATAACAACGGCAACCGCCCCCAAGTCACGTGGGGGCGGTTGCCTGTCAGAAAATAAGGGAGAGGATGGGTGATTATTTCCAGGTTGCGTCGCTCTCGTTCCAGCAACGGTCGAGAGCGGTCACTGCATATTGCCAGTTACCCTTGCCTCCATCAGGCAAAGGATAAGTTGTTTCGCCAGTGATGGCTAAGATGTTAGCGGCATTCTCCAAGCTGCCTTTCTTCCCCTTGGGAAAACGATAAACCACATACCGCACGGCCTGCTGCATGGGGTCATCGGTCTCATGAGCCCTCCACACGAGGGTCTTCTTGCCCTTCACCTTCTTGATGTTGAGGTCATGAACCTTATGCGGTTTTTCGGCGTCTATCCAGGTGTAGGCGGGGATGAGTGCGGGACGGGACGTCTGCTTGCAGGATAGCGAGTCGAGCACGCCCTTGAAGTTGCTTGTGATGGTGTAAGCTGGCCACCAGGTCACGCCGTGCACGTTGTCCATCGAACGCTGGAGGCGCATCTTGTGGTCAAGCTGAGTAGGATTGGTGGGGTCACCGCCCTCGTCGGCGATGTCCTGATGAGACATCACGTTATTGAGTGCCTGACCGTAGTACATGTGACGTCCGTTAGCATGGTCATTCCACCAGTGCATGAGCACCAGGTCGCTCGCCGCCTTGTGCTCCAGTTCCCAGTAGAGTTGCGGCACCATATAATCCACCCACCCCATTGCCGTCCACTTGAGGCAATCGGCATAGAGGGCGTCATAGCACTGCAAACCGTTGGTCTCGCTGCCATCGGGGTCACTGGACTTGTTGCGCCAGATGCCGAACGGGCTGATACCAAAGCGCACCCAGGGCTTTACATCCTGGATGGTATTGTGCAGTTGCTCGATGAGCAGGTCAACATTGTGACGGCGCCAATCATTCTTGTCCCAGCCGATGCCATAGGCGTTATAAGAGGCGGTGTCAGGGAACTCGGCCCCCTTGACAGGATAGGGATAGAAATAATCGTCCATGTGCAGCGCGTCAATGTCATAACGCGTGAGGATGTCCCTGACAACTGTGTCAATAAAGTCACGGCTCTCGGGCAGACCCGGGTCAAAGTAAAGTTTCCCGTCGGCATATTTGAGGAACCACTCGGGGTGCTCGTAGTAGATGTGCCCCTGGGCAGGACGGTCTTCCTCGCTGCTGGTCACACGGTAGGGATTGATCCAGGCATGCAGTTCCATGCCACGCTGGTGGGCTTGCTCTACCATGAACCGCAAGGGGTCCCACACGGGTTCGGGCGCCCTGCCCGGCTCACCGGTGAGCCAGCGTGTCCACGGCTCCAGGTCGCTCAAGTAGGCGGCATCGGCCTGCGGCCTGATTTGCCAGATGACGGCATTACAATGAGCCTGCTGCAACAGGTCAAGCTGCTTGACGAGATATTCGCGCGTCTGCTCTGGCGTCATCTCTGCATACTGTTTTTGACCGATGATGTGCATCCACGCTCCCCGGAACTCATGCTTGGGCAATTGGCACTGTTGAATGTCGCTATCGGCAGCAGCCAAACAGCCCGCCAATGCCGTCACGAGCATTGACAAGAGAAAAAAGCGTTTCATATATACTCTAAAAAATATCGGTTAATCGGTTTCGTCCTCAGGGACGGGGACCCAAACATAGGCGCCCAGGTCGATAGCGCCATTGAGCAGACGGTCATTGCCATAGCGGTCAAATTGCGCTTCAAGAGGACACAGTGTGCTATTGCCTTTGGCTATCGCATCGCTCTCATTACCCAAGCGATAGTCAAAAAGATACTTATCGCGCACGGTGAGGAACTGCGGATCGCCCTCCCAGATGCAGTTGATAAAGTGGCCATCGTTCATGTCGGCCCTCTTGAACAGGCAGTAGCGGAAATATACGTCAAACTCATTCAGTTTGTCGTCGTTGATTTCAGTGGAGAGGCCATAGATAATGCTGTTGTCAAAACGTGCCTTGACCTTTCCGACAGCGATATCGCTGTTATTCTCATCAAGATAAACGATGGGCCAACTGGGCACCTCAAACAGATAATAATTGGCAAAGGTACACTGGCTTGCCATCACCTTGCCGCCGTTAAAATAGGCGACCACACTGGCAGCATCGCTGATTTCGGTGCCTATGAGCTCCACATAGCAGGCTTCGGTGGCCAGACAGGTCGCAGCCGAGTTTGTCAAAACACAGTTGATGAGCTTGAGGGCACACTGCGTGGTATCGCCTTTTGCGCTGCAGTGCATACCGATGCTGCTGCCTTTCATGATGACGTGGCTGAGCACGTTGTTCATCGTTGGAGGGGTGAAAATGATACCTCCCCATTGCCCGGACATGACCTCAAAACTGGTGCTGCCCACCACACGGTCCAAGCGGTCACCCTTGAAGGTGATCGGCTCATCGGCAGTTCCATTGGCCAGCATCTGGCCCGCACATCTGATCATCGCCTTGTCGTGGAAGAGCAAGGTGGCTCCTGCATCGATGGTCAGCGTATTTCCTTCTTCCACAAACACCGTGTCATAGATGAGGTAGGGTTTGTCACCAGTTAGACGCATGTCTTGGTCTATCGTGTCGCCGTTGATTCGCACCACGTCCTGCCCCCACGCTGTGAGCACCACATCCTGTGTCTTGCCGTTGGTGACAAACAGCAGGCGGTCCTGCAAGAATGTGGGTTCATTCTGTTCCATTTCATCGAGACGCGCCTCGATGAAGATGAAAATCGAGTCATTGCCACGGATTTCCACATCCTGGAATTCATCGCCTCGCACGCCGTCCACGTTGAGGTGGAAGTGCCCCTTGGCAGCTTCTCCAGCAACCTTGATGGACGAGATCTTGATCTGTTTCTTGCTGTGGTTATAGACCACCATTTGCTTGGTAGCTGTTCCCTGGAGGGTAATGACCGTGTCAAAGGCGACCGTATCCTTATTAAACGCCAGCACATCGCTGGACGACGTCGTGAAGCCGTCTTCAATACACGAGGTGAAGGCCAGCGTCAGCACGCTACAGGCAATTGCAACAATCCACAGTATATGTCTAGTATGAGTCATCGTTTTTGAATCCTTTTTACATAAAAAGAACGGGAAACGGCCCCGTTTAGTGTATCATGCCGCATCAATATCGCTCAAACACGGCCACTAACGGGTAATGGTCGCTCTCGCCCGCCTTGACCCGATGGCACCACATCGGCTTGAGGCGACCGCGATACAGGATGTGGTCTATTTTCACATACAGGTGATGGGAATTGAAGGTATAGGTCGGTCCCATGCCCGTTTCGGCCCATGCGTCATGCAAGTCATTGCCACACACGGTCCTATAGGCAAACGACCCCGGCGTGTCATTCAAGTCGCCCATGACCAGCACATCGCCGGGAGAATCGTCCAGCACTTGACGCATCGCATCGGCCTGTCGGGCATGGCTGATGAAGCCGGTGTCCAGTTTGCGTGTCACCGACTTGATGCGGCGCTTGCGACCTGAGGGCGTATTCATCGACTCGATGAGGCCGCGCTCGTTGTTGTTGAGCCTCAACGAACTCAAGTGCATGCTCATCACCCTTAAATCTCCTCCAGGGGCCTCCACATCCCACGCCTTGATAAAGTAGCCCAGCGAGTCCTGGGCGAGCACGGGTGATTCCACCTCGGTGAACGGGTACTTGGACAAGATGCCTACATCAAAAAAATGCTTCTTGCGATAGGGATATTTCTTGTACAACTCCTCCAACATGGGCTTGATGCGTGCCTGCTGCTCATAGGAGAAATAGACAAGTCCCTCCTGGATAACGACGATATCGGCATCCTCATCGAGGATATAGCGCATGTTCTTGCTCGGTTCAGTGGTATTGTCCTGCCAGTTGAACTCGGTCACATTCATCGTCAGCACCTTGAGGTGGACCTCGTCGGGGTCCTCTTTGGGACCAAACAGATTAACCGGAGAGATCAGCCGCAAAGTGGGCCAGGACAAGCAGATGGCACCAACAAGGATGACCGCTGCCCGCCATTGACGCAGCAACGCCAATAAGGCCAGCAAAACGACAACCGCTAACGCGACTACTGGCAACACCAGCGTTGCCAGTGAAGGCAAAGTCCATATGTTAGGGTCAACACGACCGCCATAGGCGGCAAACAACAGGACAAATGCGGCAATAACCGCTATGAGTCGAAGAATATACTTCATGGTTTCAAAGTTTCCAACCCGGCTTGAAGAATGGCTGTTGAGCCACAAAGCGCGGGAAATAAGTCTTAAGAATCCAAATCGTGGGCAATTCCAGCAACATGGTCAAGACAAACACTATCAATGTGAGCGCTACACCCGGTTCTAAGCCATAATGAATGAACAGGAAACGCAACGGCAGGAAAAACAACGGGTGCGTGCCCAGGATAATCAACGAATACTGGCCGTAATGGCACATGAGGGGCACACGCGGTAACGGCTTGCAGGCCCAAAAGAGCGTGAGAATAGCCAGGAAAGGCAACAGATAAAGTTTCCAGTAGGAAGGCAATATCTGGAAATGCAGATTCAGAAAATCACTGAACAGGTAGATGGGAACAGCTGCCAAAGCCAGTGCCAGTATGCCCCATCGGTCCCAACGCGTGGGCTGCAACGCACCCGTGCGGTTGATGCACCAGCCCAGCACAAAGTAGGGCAAGGCAACAAGTGATGTGTCCATCATGAGCGGCAACTGGATTTTGTTTACCGCCAATGCATAGCCTGCCACCGACAATGCTATCGTCACCAGCAACAAGGCCCACAAGGGCTTGATCCATCGATGAATAGCATAGAATAAAAGATTGACCCAGAACAAGCTGAGCAGGAACCATAGCGGTGTTGTCCACAGCCAATAGCGTTGACAGAACGGCTCCACAAGAATCACCGGATCGATATCGATAGGGTCGGCACCTATCATGAGACGCAACAACGCCTCGACACACCTCATCACAAAGTTGAGGATGATAAAGAAAACAAACGGCACAAGGATGTTGTTTACCTTGCGCCGCGTGAAATCAGCAAAACCCTCATAAAGCTTGAAGAAAATGCCCGAAATAAAATAGTACATGGGCAAGCGGAAAGCCTGCAAAGCGTTATTCAGATTGGGCGCCAGGTAATTGAAGAAATCATGATTGATGTGGTACATCACGATGAGCATGATGCACAGGCATTTCATGAAATCGATGTAAGCAATGCGCTGGCGAGACATCCCGCTGCAAGGGAAATGTTAGATTTTGGATTTCAGCATCGCAACGACACGGCTAAAGTCGGTCATTTCGGCAATCTCCTCAGGCTCCAGTTCCAAATCAAAAGCCTCTTCCAGTTCAGAGGCCAGCGCGAGATGGCGCAACGAGTCCCATTGTTCACAATTCTTTTGTGAAGCCTCGGTCGTCACATCTTTCACCCCGAAAGTCTCACGCATGATTTCCAAAACTTTCTCTTCAAGGCTCATAATACTCTGATATTGTAGTAGTTCTTAATCTCAAAAACATCGTTCAAGGCCATTTCATAGTGCCTCGTTCCATCGTCGCCAGTACCTACAGACGTCATTCCCATACGGTCATAGAAGTCCGCCGTCTGGCCATTTTTGGCGGTTGGTATATAATCTGCGGTAATCTTCCTGTAGCCATCCAGACGCAGCAGGTTAAAGACGGTCTTGACAAAAGCCTCTTCAATTCCCTTGCCCAGGATGCGGCAGCTCAGCAACAACGTGTCGATGTTGACCGTTGTATCATCCAGCGGCTCCAAGAAGATGGTTCCCGTAATGCCGTTGTCGCCAAAACGGTCGCTCGCGCTCACACAATAGATGCGCCAGCCAGCGTCAAGGCGCTGCTGAACATCGGCTTCGGCATAACGGCGGGTAGTCAGGTTGAACTGGTTGGTCTTCTGCGTCATTTGCGCGATGCGCGGCAGGTTATGTTCATCGGCGGGTTTTATATCCAGCTGAATATCAAGGCTATAAAGATAGCTCTCCAGGTCAACGAAACGCGCTTGTTCAGCATTGCGCTGGGCATTGGCACGGTACTGTTCTGCCTTAGAACGATCCTCGTTGGTTATCGTATAGATACGGAAGTATTTCTCTACCAGGCTCTTAAAGAATGGCATGAGTTCGTAAGGCTTCAACGGGAAATCAGGCACTTCAACCTCTGGCAGCAACTGTTTCACGAGTTCACGCTCCGAAGGACTGTCATCAACAAAGACCATACTGTCAAGGCCGATGTTGAGTTCGTCGGCCAGCTCACGCATATTGGTGGCCTTGTCCCGCCAGTTGATGCGAATGGCACTGAAGTGCTCACGCTTGAGTACCATTGCGGGGTTCTTCTCCCATGCTTCCAGCACATCAGCCTCGTTATTCTTGCTGCAGATGGCCAGAATCAAACCATTGCGGGACAGCTCCAACAGGGAACGCTGCCAGTAGGAGAAAGCCCTGCCAGGATATTCGCCTCCCAACTGGATGCCGTCGATGCCGTCCTCACCCAGCACCCCACCCCACAAGGTGTTGTCCAGGTCCAAGACCAGACATTTCTTGCGGTTTAATGACAGTTCACGCTCGATCCGCTGCCACCACTCCTGGAATTTATGCACCAGCTTGGGATTGAGCAGCGTCTGCGACATGAGGTAGTACTTCCAGTTGATGAGGGCATCAGCATCATAACGCAACGTGAATTCGCTGAAGTCCACCCATTTGACTTGAGTGTGCTGCCTCGACAGTTGCTGGGCATGACGGTTGAATGCGCCAATCGCCTCGTCCAGAGCGGTCTCGTCACCCGACAACCTTAACGGGAACAAATTGACCAGCGAGAAAATGATAAACGGTTTGTGTTTATTGGCGGCAGCAAGCACGATATCCAATTTGTCGCAATAAGAGTCGATCTCCTGGGCCAACTGCACGCTATCAGCATTGACAGGGACTTGATAGAACCAGATGTAGCGGTCCACGTCCTCAGGCACAACACTGATGTCGTCATAACCCGAGTAGGTCACGCCGTCATAGCCCAAGAAAGGCTCCACAGTCTGATTGCGAAAGACAAATGTCATCATTTATATCACTCAAATGCCTGGCTTCAGTCAAGGGGAATCCACCACATCACTTTATGGTTACTTGCCCTGTTTTACGGCATTCAAGTCATTCATACGTTTTATTAATGGGGCAAAAATAAATAAAAAACCGACTTCAAGCTAAAAAAAACAAGAATAATAGACAAAAACAGGGCAAAAACCCCAAAAAGGCGTCAAGACGCACCCTTCACTTTACGGTATAATGCACTTAGCATCTTCCATAAGCCGGGACGCATCATCAGCAGATGGATCACTTTCCATTTCACGCCCTGGTAATCTGCTTCGGGGCCCACACAGGGGAAAGGGAAAAGCCCTGCGCTGCGGATGCGGCCAAGCACCTCGTCCACAAGACCACATGTCAAGGCCTTGGTCATCGAGAAATACAGGTACACATTCCTCAAGCCATCCACGCTGGCCGGTGCTTTCAGGCCCGTCGAGGACTCGAACTGTCGGGCCGCGGTATCTATCAACGCCGCAGCATCAACCTGACTGAAAACGCGGCGGCGCAGATGCTCGGGGTCTGGATTATGCATCGCGCTATCGCTACGGTTGACATAACGGTAAACCACCGTATCATCGTGCGCCATGCGCTCGGCATTGAGCAGGAAGCGTGAAATGAGCGCCCCATCTTCACATGCGATGAGTGACGTGTCAAAACGCCATCCTTCCCGCTGCAGATACTCGCGGCGGATGAGGAAACGCCAGACGTATGGGGTCATGCTGTGAGCCTTCAGGAAGTCGTATCCCGTAGCGACACCGGTTGTCGCATAATTGTCCTGGCGCGTATGCGGCAACTCATTGCCACTGGAATCCTCACAGCTGTAGTTGAAAGAGAGCACATCCAAATCCTCGTCCAGGGCACGCTGCAGCAACTTGTGCATGACATCATCACCCAGACAGTCGTCACTGTCGACAAACATGATGTAACGCCCTCGTGCATGGTCCAATGCCAGGTTGCGGGCAGCACTCACACCGGCATTGTCCTGGGTGAGCAGCTTCACTTGGGCGTAATCACGTGAAAACGCCTCGATAATGGCCCGGCTGCCGTCGGTCGATCCATCGTCGACGGCCAGCACCTCATAGTCATCGGGCCACAAGTGTTGCCCTACAATAGACTGCAAACACCGCAGCACATATTGCTCGGTGTTATACACGGGAATGATGTATGTCAGCAGGATTTCATTCATGGTGAATGGGACTCAACCAGTTCGATAAGCCCTGTGTTTTTCTGGAACATGAAAGCTATCCGCCTGTTTTCCAAAGCACAGGCAGGGACAGGACCATTGACGAGAAGGAAACGCTGTGTGCGCAACTCGGCAATGGCGCTTTCCAGGTCACGCACCTCGTAGCACATGTGGTAAGGCGTCACACCTGCCGTAGCAAGGGTGCGCGCCACAGGATTCTGTTCGTCTAGGGGTTCCAGTAATTCCAACCGGGGGGCACCCTCCTTGTTCAGGAAAGAGATGCGCACATGCTGCAAGGGATCATCGACTGTTGGCGTTGCCGTGTATCCCTGCTGCAGGTAGAATGCCTTGGTCTTTTCAATGTCCCGGCAAGCGATGCCGATGTGATGAAAGGTAAGCATCAATACTCAATAACGGGAGAGACGTTACAGTCACGCATCTGCATGATGACCGAGCCCCAACTCAAGCCCGCGCCAAAGGCGCTCATCACTGCCGTGTGCTCACCGCCGAGTTTCCCGGCCAACTCGCTGGAGACGGTCAGGGGAACCGACGCGCTGCTGGTATTGCCATACCTATTGATGCAATAAGGCACATGGTCAGGAGCAATTTTGAGCTTCTTGACAAAGAAGTCCATCATGAAGCGATTGGCCTGGTGGAAAATCAGATAATCCACATCTTCGATGGTATGGTCGGTCTCCTTGAGCAGTTGCTTGATACTCTTGGGCACTTTACTGATGGCAAAATTAAAGACGTCCATGCCATCCATAAAGACCTCGAGATCAGAGCGAATGCTGCCGTCTTCCCATTCCCGTTCCACACAAGAATCGGGAGTGATGGGATGACGCATGCCGGCACGTATCTTGAGCACTTCCTCCCCACTGCCATCGGTATTGAGCATGAACGTTGACTCGCCATAGTCTCCCTTCTCGACCAGGGTTGCCGTGCCAGCGTCGCCATAGAGGGGCCAATCCACCTTATCACGGCGGTTGACTATCTTGGAAAACGTCTCTCCATCGAGCAGCAGCACGCGGTTCACACCTTGCATCGAGGCATAGGCAAACGCTGTACTCAACGCAAACAGATAACCTGAGCAGCCCAGCGAGATGTCAAAACACATCGTCTCACGCGGCAGTCCCAGCCGATGCTGCAACAGGCAGGAGGTGGCGGGAATGCGGTAATCGGGCGTTTGACTCATAAACAAGAGCACATCGATGCTGGAAGGATCAATACCATTATCTTCCATCAATTGCACAGCAGCCTTATAGCACAAATCGCTGGCAGTGACATCGGGGGCGGCGATTCGCCGTTGCTCGATACCGATATTGTTGATGGTCTTGTCAATTTCTTCTTCGGGAATGAGGTAGCCGAGGTCACGGTTATAGACGACCTCTGGGGGCACACAAGCGCTTAAAGCCTTGATGCCGACTCCATGAAATGTAATTGTAGCCATAAAACGGGAGGGCGTTAGCCCCAAAAAAGAGTGGAAATAGTGCCTATCAAGTAGGCCGATGCAAATAATCACCTCCACTAATTGAAGTGGAGTAATGGAGATTGTAAGGAAAAGCTATGATTTTCAGCTAAATGACATCACCCTGTTGTTGACAATCTTGTATAAGTCTTCTACCGTGCTGCTTCCTCTGATATCATCACCACGGAATTCCACATCATACTCTTCGTCAACCATCGCAATGACAGATAATGCGACAAGGGAGGACCACTCATCAAGTTCCTTGAACTTGGTAGCGGCCGATATAGTAGCGGGATCTGTTTCATCGAACAGATCTGCGAAATTTTCTATGAATCGTTTAATGTCCATCGACTGTATTTATAACGCAAAAAAGCCGAAGTTATTTTAACGGCGTGCAAAATTACACAAAAAAACTTAATTCCGCACTTTCTTGCGCATTTTTACAGTACAATTTTATCAGATTGTACACTAAAGTCCCTATTGAAAGGTGGTCAGAAGTCAAATCTCTTGGCCGGAACGCCCAGATAGGTGGCATTGTCACGTGGGGGCGTCATGAGCACACTGTTGGCTCCCAAGGTAACGCCGTTGCCAATGGTCATCCCCTGAAGGACCACACTGGCCACACCCAGCAAGTTGTTGTCTCCAATGGTGATGCCGCCCGATAAATGGGCACCCGGCATGAGGCCGTTGAAGTTGCCGATGGCATTGTCATGACCCACCACAACGTGATCGTTGATGAGGTTGAAGTTGCCAATCGTTACATCACAAGAGATCATGCAGTCATTCTGGATAATATTACCCTCGCCCATTTTCACTGTTCTTTCATCAACAAGAAACAGTGACGGGTCTATCAGGTTCGGGAAAACGATATGAGGATTGTTGATGCTCTCACGAATTCGTTTCACCGTCTTATTATCGTTGATGGCGATGGCAATGGCCAGGGGCTCTTCGTAGCTGGACAGCAAGTCCATGCCACCGACCACCGTTCCATAGCACGACACGGCCATCCCCTTGGGTTTGGAGTCATCAAAGAAGCCTATCAGATTCCAGTCACCGCCATTGGCGTTAATCCTGTCGATGAGACAGGCCACTTCCTTGCCAAAGCCTCCAGCTCCATAGATAGCGATATTCATACTCTTAACTATTTTGGTCAATATTGATTTTATTCTCACTTCTTGCAGCATGCGATTATCTCGCGGGCTACACGCTCAACGTCCTCGTCGCTGACCCAAGGTCCGCTGGGCAAACACAGTCCCATCGAGAACAGGTGCTCACTCACACCATTCACATAGGCCGGCGCACCCGAGAACACAGGCTGGGTGTGCATGGGCTTCCACAAGGGACGCGACTCGATATTGCATGAATCCAGATGCTGGCGCACGGTCTCATAATCGGTACCTGTCTTTGCAGGATCGATGAGAATGGTGTTGAGCCAGTAGTTACTGTCGGAACGCTCGTCGAAGTTGGTGTGGACATCAATGCCATCAACATCGGCAAACAACTCCACGTAACGGTCACACAAGTGCTGGTGGTGAGCCAGATGTTCCTCAAAAACAGTCATCTGTCCACGGCCAATGCCCGCACAGATGTTACTCATGCGGTAATTGTACCCGATTTCCTTGTGAAGGTAATAGGGCATGGGTTCGCGCGACTGTGTGGCATAGAACATGATTTTCTTTTTGGCCTCATCATCAGGACAGATGAGCGCGCCACCGCCACTGGTGGTAATCATCTTGTTGCCGTTAAAACTCATGATACCGAAGTCGCCAAAGGTGCCGCACAACTGGCCGCGATACCGTGAGCCAAAAGCTTCAGCCGAATCCTCTACCACAGGAATCTCATAGCGGCGGGCAATCTCCATGATGTCATCAATCTTGGCAGGCATACCGTAAAGATATACCGGAATGATGGCCTTGGGTTTGCGGCCCGTCTTGGCAATACGGTCCTTAATGGCATCCTCGAGCAGATTGGGATCGATATTCCATGTATCGGGTTCGCTATCGACAAACACTGGAATACCGCCTTGATAAGTCACCGGGTTGGCACTGGCCGAGAAAGTCATGGACTGGCAGATCACCTCATCATCCCGACCGACACCCAGCTTAACAAGCGCCAAATGAATGGCTGCCGTTCCAGAACTGAGGGCGACAACACGCTTGTCCTGGCCGCACAGTTTCTCAAGGTCTTCTTCAAACGCGTTAACGTTAGGGCCAAGTGGCACTACCCAATTGGTGTCAAAAGCCTCTTGGATATACTTCATTTCTTGGCCGCTCATGTGAGCAAGACATAACAAAATCTTGTTGTTAGCCATATATCAATTATTTAGTTTTATTCATTTTCACTCTCAATAGGTGACGGATGCCCGGGATAGATGACGGCATGCTCGGCCAGCTGGAGTATGTATTCCCGGCTGAGCTGTGCCTGTCGTCTGTCGGAATGCGGGAAATTGGTCACTGTCTTCAATCCGGGAATAAAACTGTCACCCGTGAACAGTGCCTCTTCGCCCACTTTCCATGTCACGCAGCAGGGACTGTGGCCTGGCGTATATATCGCCTGGACATCAACACCATCAAAGAGGTTAACACATTCACAGTCATCCACTATCCTGATCACTTCAGGCGTGTCAAGGATGAACGGTGTCTCGTGGTACCTCGAAAAATTCAGTTTATCACTCAGCAACCCTTCTCGTCCGTACTCATTAGTCAAGACGGGAATTCCGGGGAACAGTGATAACAGGTGGTTTAATCCATAGATGTGGTCAAAGTGGGAATGAGTAATCATCACCCCCTTCAACCGCCCACCGATGAGGGGCAACAACAAGTCCACATCACCACAGTCTACAATCCATGAAGCGCCATCCTGAGTCAGGACATAGCTGCATGAGTTGAAAACCGTATTCACGACTTGCCATATCTCCATCTTTACTTAATAATAACGGATAAAATGTGCCAAAAATTGCCCCGAGACTTCACTGCATGTGCAAATAAAAGGTCATTTCCTTGGAGAACACCTTTTTGAAGGTCTGCATTCGGGTACATTCAACTTGACGGGCACGGTCAATCACTTCATCAAGATAGGTGCCAAACATGGGTCCAGCCATCATTTGGGGCCCCTCGACACTTGGAACGAGGTTAAATTCGATGAGCAATGGCTCACCATCGGGCAGGACAGTGACATCCCAACCCACAAAGTCGAAATAAGGCAAACGGCGATGCATCGCAAGAAGAGTTTCAATCACCTTATCGTAATGAGGAACGACAAGGCCCTCAATACCGGTTTCCTGCTTGAGCGATGAAACTTCCATGTTCTTGAAACGGTAAACTTTATCGTCAACCGATCCGTCGGCATTAATCAGGCAAGTGCCACCACCCTGTGACACGTTATCCTTGATGGCACCCTTGCCGCCAAAGCGCATGTGCGCGAACGGATACAGATACTCATAGCTGCCGTCAAGCCTACGATAGGTATATAACCTCATGGAATTGAGCGATGTGGGGTTCACCTGCTGCAAATCAGGGTGCTGCTGCACCTTCTCCTGAACGATGAAGTTAATGGCATATTGGTCAAACAGCGCCTTAAGGCTTGCTGCGTCACACTCCCGGATCTGCTCAACGCCTTCTCCGTTGCAGGTCTCAACCGTTGGCTTTATAATCATTTGGCTATCGCTGGCGCATACTGCCTCAATTGCTTGATCTTGTGAGATTTCCTCACCACAACGATAGTAATGGCCATGGATATTCTTGACGATGGTCACTGGTTGCTTGACATTGGGGAAAAGCTCGCTGTAGATATTCTTATCCAGATAAGCGTCCTTGAAATCATGCCTATTGAGAGCCGGTATCACATAGAAGTAGTACACATCCATCGACAGGTAACGGTCACTGTGGATGCCGTTAAGACTGGAGAAGTAGTCATCGAACATCATCGATACCTTGAAGCCGCGGTCCTCGTAATAGGGAGACATCTCCTTCTTGTGAGCCTTGTAGTTGAACTCGGCTGGCATGACGTGGTTCTTGAAGTACCAGTCACCCCAATGATATTCCTTGTTAGAGTTGATGTATTGAGTCATAAATAAGATATCACTTTAATAGATTACCAAGTCACTGATTTTCACATCACCGGCATAGAATTCCATGCTGGCCCATGCCAATCCCACACCAAAGCCGCAAGCCAAGCAATGCTTCGGTTTGGCTTGTGAAAGCTGTTCCTGGCAACGTGTCACCATGGTCAACGGAATTGACGCGCTGGTCACATTACCGTATTCTTCGAGACAGTAGGGAGTTTTCTCGGGTGGAATCTTGACAGCCTTACGGATCTTCTCGTCAATGAATTTGTTGGCCTGATGCAGGAACAAAAGGTCAACAGAATCCACATCGATGTTGAAAGTGGCAATCAGTTCCTTGAGCGAACGAGGCGGCTGCTTGATGGCAAAGCCAAAGACGTCCATGCCGTTGACAATCATGTCAATGCCGCGGCGATATACACCAGGAGAGACTTCTTTCTCTTCCAGGGCCTCAGGAGTGACGGGGTTGCGAATGCCGCCGTAAGGAGCCCACACGGCATCAAAGCCGCTACCGTCAACACCATACATGAAATTCATGGGGCAGGAACGGTCAGGGTCAAACTCCAGAGCGGTCGCTGTGGCAGCGTCGCCGAAAAGGGGCCGCACCGTCGTGTCACGCGGATTGCGGTTCTGGGTATTGGTCTCGGCAGCCACCAGGATGGCGCGTTTAAATGTACCGTGAGACATCAGCGAAGAAACGATGCTCATGCCATAGACCCATCCAGAGCAACCGAAGGGCAGGTCGAAGACACAGCAGTCACTGCGCAATTTCAATCGGTCCTGGAGCACACAAGCGGTCTGAGGTGCGATGTAATCACGTGAAGTGCAGACATAGGCGAGGCAGTCCACCTCTTCGGGTCCCCACCCCATGTCGTCGAGCAATCGTTCTACAGCCTTGACTGTCAGGTCAGAAGCGGTTGTTCCTGGTTCCACTTTGTGATGACGCTCAATGCCAGTCGAGGCGATGACCTTGAGGGCATCATTCTCATCCTTGTAGATGGGGAGTGTGCGGTTATCCTCTACAGTTGAAGGCACACAGGCACTCATGCCCGCGATGCGCACATTGTTAATCGTGAGTTGTGACATATCTTATTGTTTGAGTTTTAGTCGTTGAATCTTGCCTGATGCCGTTCGGGGAATACGGTCTATCCATTCCCACTGGACAGGCAATTCATGGGGCGGTAACAAGTGGGCTAGCTCGCCCTTGATGACTTCGATATCCACCCTTTCGCCTTTGGGTACAAGATAAGCCTTGGGCACCTCGCCCAAGACGCCGTTAGCATCAGGGACAGCGATGCATGCACAGTCGGCTATGTAACCAAGCGAACATATCGCATCCTCGATTGTTGCGGGGCTGACTTTCTCGCCGCCCACATTGATAAGTTCCTTTTTACGGCCCGTTAAATAGAAATTGCCATCGCTGCCGCGATGCCCCCAATCCCCCGTGCGGAACCACTTGCCATGGAAACTGGCTTTATTATCGTCAGGGTTGAAATAGGAACGGGTGACCATATTGCCACTAATGCAGATCTCACCATCAACGCCGTCGGCCAAGGCATTACCCTCTTCGTCAAGCACACAGGCTTCGACCAGTGGCGAGGCAGGGCGTCCAACAGTCTCCAGATTATCGACATTAGCGTGAAACTCGCTGAACATGGCTCGTGAGGCCTCGGTGAGGCCATAGTGCATGCACAGTCTAGTATTAGGGAAGATTTCAAGCAGCAAGCGCTTGTCCTCAATGGGCAGCGGTGCGCTGCCAATCTCGATATACCGTATTTGGTCAGCAAAGCGGGCGATGCGTCTACCGCTCAGTCGCTTGATGTATTGCCACACCGCAGGCACCATACCGAAGCCAGTCGCATGATATGAATCCAACACGGTAAAGAACGACTTCAGGTTAGCAAAGTTGCTGACGAGCACCAGTGTCGAACCAGCCATGAGAACGCAACGCAAACGTCCCAGCCCAAACGAGTGGCTCAAGGGGAGCGCTAGCGCCTCGACTTCATGGTCAGTCATGCCGATAAAGCCGTTAGTATTGCCAGCCGAACCGGCAATGTTGGCATGTGAGAGGCAAACACCCTTGGGGGCGCCGGTTGTCCCTGTGGTGAACATCACATCAGCCACGTCATCGGCAGTCAATCGGGGTAATTCCAGAGCCGCGCCGCAGGTGGAATCCTGTTTCTGGAAATCATAGCAGGGAATATCCGTGATATCAGGAGTGCCATTGCCGAATATTGCAGCAGGCTTGACGACACCGATAATAGAGTCCAAGCGATCCCTGGGTGACGCGGCATCGACCACCACGTTAACCACACCTAACAGGTGGGCAGCAAGGTAGTCATAAACAAACGGGAGTTCCTTTTGGGCCGTGAGCACAATGCGGTCACCATGTTTCAGGCCCTTGGTTTGCATGAAACAAGCGGCCTGCCGAACATGGTCCAGCAGTTGGGAATAAGTAACAGCACAATCACCATCGACAAGGGCTACCTTGTCGGGAGTGGTTGCGGCATGTTTTGTGATTTCACACAGCAGAGCGCTGTGAGGAGCATCAATCATTTGTGAGTTTTTTGACCTCTTCAACAATCGAGAGAACAGAGGTCAAGTCAAAAAGATCCTCGAGCGGGAATTCCAATTCCAATTCCTGCTCTATCGTACTGATAATAGCCAAATTGCCCACTGAATCCCATTCAGGGATGTCACCCGACGACAAATCATCGGTGACCTTGTCCAGCGGTATATTAAGCACGCGGGCTATGATTTCCTTAACCTGCGATTCCATTTTTTCTCTTGTGGCCCTTAATGAGAGGGACTATCCGTGCAGTTTGACAACAACGTCATACAGGTCTTGAATCGTCTCGGAATTGATGATGTCATTACCCTTGATAATCACATCATACTCATCATCCACCATAGCGATTACCGATAAAGCGGTAAGCGATGACCATTCATCGAGCTGTTTGAATTTGGTTTCGGCGGTAAAATCTGCCACATCAGTGTCATCAAACTGAGCAGCGAAGTTTTCAATAAATTCCTGAATGTTCATATTGTAGTGTTATTGCGTTCATTAAAAGTCACGATCAATCAATTTCTCGATTTAGACGAGCAAAAGTACACACAATTTTGAAAATCACCAAAAATTCATCAAAAAACTATATAGAAAAGCCGCCATCAATGACTAAATCATGGCCTGTAAGCCAGGAAGAGGCATCACTAAGAAGATATATCGCACCGTTAGCTATGTCTTCGGGCTTGCCATATCGTCCCAGTGGGTAACGCTTGGCGTCCTCGGCCAATTGTTCCTCGGTAATCGTACCCCGATGGATGAGTGGGGTATCTACCATGCCAGGGCAGATGCTGTTGACACGAATCTTGCGAGAAGCATATTCGCGGGCGGCATATTTCATCACCGAATTGAGCGCGGCCTTGGATGCGCCGTACACGCCATTGCCTGGCATAAAACTGTGCGTACCGCCTATCGAGGCAAGGAGAACCACTGAAGAGCCTTTCTGGAGTATTTTCTTCTTGTACATCAACCGCAACAGCTCGACTGGAGCAAAGAAATTGACGTCAAACATTTCGTCAAACTTTTCACGGGAGCCAAACTGCAACGGCAGCGTTGTGGAGTTGCCAGCGCACAATACCGCACCATCAAGTGGCGGGAGCGCGGCCAGGAGATTCTCCATATCGGCTTGCACGGTCAAATCGGCAACTATCTGCGTCACTGCATTACCCGAGAGGTCCGCGGTTGTCTGGAGGCGCCCTTGGTCACGTCCAGTGATAACCACATTGGCCCCCATTTTAGCACATGAGATAGCCGTTGTCTGTCCGATACCGGATGAAGCGCCTGTAACTAAAATCGTTTTTCCGTCGAGTGAAAAGGGATTATTTTCCATTGATTATTCAGTCGTAAATCATTAAAAATCAAACTTCTTGGCAGGGACACCGATATAGGTGAGTCCATCTTTGGGCTTGGTCATCATCACACTACCGGCGCCCAAGGTCAAGTTGTTACCGATCTTGACACGCTGCAGCACCACGCTGCCAACGCCCAAAAGGTTGCAATCACCCACTGTAACCTCACCCGACAGGCGGACACCCGGCATCATCACATTATAATTGCCCACATTGACGTCGTGTCCCATGGCATTGGAGCCATTGAAGACGTTAAAGTCACCTATCTTGACATCACATGTGACGCTGCAATTATCCTGGATGATGTTTCCTTGCCCTATCGTGAAAGTCTTGTTATCCAGAATCCTGAACGACGGTGCAATCAGATTGGGGAAGGTGATATTCTCGTTTTTGATAAGGTTATAGATAAATTTTCTCGTCTTCGGTGAGCCCACCGCAATTGCAAGAGCCAACGGCTCGTCAAATGCATTCAACTCGTTAATGCCACCCAATACCTTGCCATAATGTGACACCTGTGTCCCAACAGGGATATTATCGTCAAAGAATCCGACAATCTCCCATTGCTGGTGTCCAGCCTTGTTAATGCGCTGTATGCCACCAGCCACCTCACGCCCAAGTCCTCCAGCACCATAAATGGCTATTCGGTTTGTGGATGAGAAACGTTGGTCAAGGCATGGAGTGACATTATAGGACTTAATCCTGCAGGGATTACCATAGGCAATAGCTCCATCGGGAATGTCACTCACGACGACACTGCCGGCTCCAATAGTGCACCATTTGCCAATTTTCACTCCGGGAATCACTACTGCCGATGCGCCGATCCATGCACCTTCTCCTACCTGGACATTTCCACACAAGGTTGCCTGAGGAGAAATGTGCACATAGTCACCAATGACACACTCATGGTCTATAGACGCGCCAGTGTTGAGAATACAATGACGGCCCATAGTCACATCACTCTGAATGATGGCTCCCTGCATGATAACGGTCCCTTCACCGATAGCGGCATGTGGCGAAACCACCGCTGTGGGATGAGCGACTGTAATAAACTCACATTTGAGTTTCTCGGCAATCTGCTTGCGCGAATGATTGTTACCGACACTTACCACTATCGGCGATTCCCCATTCCACTGGTGTTTAACGGGAATGGATAACAACTCCTTGATTGACACGTCATCGTCAAACAATGCTTCAACCTCGATTCCAGACGCATTCAAGATGTCAATAATGACTTTTGCGTGCCCGCTTGCTCCGTATAAATACATCAGTTATTACCGTTAAAAGTTTCCATTGTTGCTTGACCGTTCTGGGAGATGCCGTCACGGACAATTACTTTCTTTATTGTTGTGAAAATCACTTTCAAGTCAGTTAAAAAGCTGCAGTGGTCAACATACCACACGTCGAGCTTGAACTTTTCTTGCCATGATAAGGTGTTGCGGCCATGACACTGAGCCCATCCGGTTATGCCGGGGCGCACCTCATGGCGACGCGCCTGCTCAGCTGAATATAATGGCAGATACTGGACCAGCAAGGGACGGGGACCAATGATAGCCATATCGCCAACAAGCACATTGAATAGCTGAGGCAATTCATCAATGCTCGTCGAGCGGACAAAACGCCCCACCCTTGTCAACCGTTGCGCATCAGGGAGCAGTTTGCCGTTAGAGTCACGTTCATCGGTCATTGTCTTGAACTTGATAATCTTAAATATCTTACCATCCTTACCAGGACGCTCCTGAAAAAAGAATGCGCCAGCACCTTTATTGGCAAAATGCAACCATACCGTCACCACCAATAACAGTGGCGACAAACATATTAAAGCTACGAGGGCGATGCAAAAGCCCAAAACGCGCTTGATACAGTCTCGATATATACTCACTTTTGATTCTTTAATACTTCGTGATAAAAGTCATAAAGGCAACGACGGACGTAACCTTGCTCGTAACGAGAAGCGATGAGCGGACGCGCATTGGCCGCCATCGCAGCAACATCATCAGGATGTTCCACATAGTGTTTCATAGCCTGATAAAGCGACAATTCATCCTGAGGGGGGACGATAACACCATTCTCACCGTCAATAATAATCTCACGGGATCCATTAATATCGGTGACAATGCTAGGCAAGCCCATGGCGCCAGCCTCGATGACAACATTAGGAAATCCCTCTCGATAACTGGGGAAAACCAAAGCATCAGCTTGAGCGTAAAACAGACGCACATCACTCTGCTTGCCAACCGCTTCGATTCCATCCCCGCGATTGATGCGATCTAATGTTTCGGGGGCGACAGGATCCAGTTTGTCTTCTCGATCTCCTACCAATACCAGCCTAACATCCTTATGCTCCTTGTGTAGCCTATCAAAAGCCGCGATGAGTTCGTTAATGCCTTTGTCACGCACAATTCGTCCGACAAACACAAAAGTGAAACCATCGTGATGACCCCGATTTAAAGCTGCTGGATTATAATGTTCCATGTCGATGCCGCGGATATTGCCATACCCCAGCACTTTAATGGGTTTATGAGTGATGTTGTGATTCAGCAAATCGTTCTTCACCCCTTCACCCTCAGGAATGATGTGTGTAGCGCAGGCACAGGTAAGCCAATCGGTCGCCATGAGAATGCGCCGTTTCAATCCTGTAGCAGTAGGCCATACCAACCCGGTGAACGTATGAATACGCACTGGCACGCCAGCCAACCAGCCAGCCATCATGCTGATGAGCCCCGCTTTAGGGGTCATCGAGTGAATCATATCAGGACGCTCCTTGCGCAATACACACCACATGCGCCACAACGACTTCAAGTCATTCCAGAGCGAGATATGCCGCTGCATGGGGACTGCAATAGTACGCACACCCTCGCGCCGTCCCACCTCGTCAAGCGAATCACCAGGCGAAGAAACAGCCACTACTTCGTACTGCTGTGACAACTCCTTTAAAACGCCCCGGCAAAACGTATTCAATGACTGGGGCACTGTAGAACTACGAACTAGTTTCATCTTCAATTATTTATTCTCAAAACCAAGTATCGTCTCTTTTTTTGAATACTTAAGCAACAACGTCTTTCTGTCATCGAAAAGAAACTTTCCAATACTTGTAGGACATGGCAATAACAATCGTGACCAAAAAAGATAATAGGTAAAAGACAACAGGAAAATGAACAATCATTGCTGGATTCAATTCCTTGATTGTCAACATCGGCAAACGTTGATAGATGTACAACGGGAATAACTGTGCACCCAACCAAATTAGGAACCGATTTTGTATTCTGATTCTAAATGTCAACGCCACAACCCCAAAAGCAAAAGCCACACTTGCTGCATTATAGACCAGCACATTGGTCTTTTTATATACAAAAAGGACTGTAAACAGCGCTACTAGCACGAACAGTATTGGCCAAAAATGATTCGTCATCAGTTTAACGAACCGCTCTTTGTTCATAGCCAAGAGAACGCCAGCAGGGTAAGCAAGAAGTGTGTTATACCACCAGGATCCCTTCAAGAAATACAAAGCAAAAACCAATAAGAGGGTCATCGATAATATCAGGCAAAACCTAATCTTATTGCTCGATACCACCAGTGAAGATATATATGTTATGACATACAACGCCAGGATATCAAAAATATACCATTCACTATTACCGATTGAGTCCCAAGCAAATAAACTCATTACAACTCTCGGCACGGGCATCCTAATCCCCAACAGCAGATTGATGATAACGAAAACTAAAACCGCTATATCGAAGTTTACAAGTGTCGTGAATACCCGACGCTTGGGCATGCCTTTTACATACTGCTTCCCTTTTCTCTCAATTGACAATTCCGTTCCATAGCCAGAGTAAAAGAAGAACATGACCACACACAATTGTCCAATTGACGACTTGATGTTTAGAAAAATATCATCTCCAAACATGGAGTACTGATAACCGCTTGCCGAGACATATTGACTAGCGTGACTGATGAAGACCAATAAAATTGATATGCCTTTAATTGCATTGCATTGTTCTATTGACAAGGCCTCTCCATGAGTGGAATCTTTCCTCAATCCCAAACCATAAAAACTTATCAATAGCACTAATAAATAGAATGCCAGCATACCAAATCACAATAATCCAAAAACTAAGAATCGGTCATCCCTTTACTGAGTTTCCTATTAATAATAAACGCCCCAATAGTTGTCTACACGATCTTAAGACTGAGTTCGGTAGCAATACCTTTGCCAAGTCAAAGCATCCTGAAAGATATGGGAATTTTAAACCTAAAGATTTTTTTACCTTTACTGATACCTTATAAAAATTCCACCGGCTTTGTATAGTCCGCCGCCTAAAAGCGACACGATTGTCCCGCATCTTATATAGTGGCTCTTGAATATTATATCCAACATATCCAGCTTTATAAATCTTATACCACAAATAATAATCTTCACAACGAATGGTCCATGGTTCATCAGTATATCCACCAACTTCTTTTAACACACTTGTTCTCATCATCATTGGAGCATGGCAAAAAAGATGTCCAAAATAAAAGTCTGTTTTTTTCGGCTTTTCCTTTTGAGAACCTATCATCCAATCTCCACTCTCATCAAAATATATCATTGGACAACTTACAAGAGCATACTCTGGATGTTCATCAAGAAATGCCACTTCTTTCTCAAACCGTGTTGGTAAAGAGACATCATCCCCATCCATTCGTGCTACATATTCAGTATCGACATATTTAAGACAGCGATTTAAAGTACCTGCCAACTTTAAATTCTTTTCATTTCTAATAAGAATAATATTGTCTTGATGGGCTACATACTCTTCCGCTACCTCGTAAGTGTTATCAGCCGAGCCATCTTCACACAAGATAATCTTAAAGTCTTGATAGGTCTGGGCATAGATAGAATCTAGTGCTTCAACAAGTGTGGAAGCACAATTATAGATTCCCATAATTACCGATATTCTAGCCATACTCTAATACATTTTGTATCAATTACCACTGAATAGACTGTGATATAATTGTAGATATTTTTGGGCCATAATTGATATATCATATTGACTAGCCCTTTCTTGGCATCTTTGTGCCACCATCTGGTATTCATCGGGATGCTCACACAGATGTTGAATTTGAGCTGCCAATTCTTGGTCATCTCCATGAGGGAAAAGAGCCCCAGCACCACCCACAATTTCGCGCAGACCATCCACGTCACTAGCTATGAATGGACGGCCACTTGCCATGCCTTCTATGCTGGAAAGCGACAGCCCCTCCCAATGAGATGAAAGGACTAAGATATCGCTGTTTTCTAAAATCTCGGGAACATCTTGGCGCACACCCATAAAATCGACCCGATCATCAAGGCCTAAATCATGACATATCGCTTTCACCTGTTCACGATTCTCCTTCTCACCTCCTCCGACAATTTGAAGTCTATAGCAATTTGGCAGATGAGTTAGAGACTTGAGCAGAGTTTTATGATCCTTTTCGGCTCGGATTCCGGCCACCATGGTTATAACAAACTCTTTTTGACCATGAATATCCTTAATTGGGCGGACAAAACGCTTAATATCGACACCGTTATTAATGGTAAGCAACGAAGATTTCTTGCCTATATACTCTTCAAGATTATGACGTGGTTTATCCGCAATACAGATGATGGCTTTGTACTGATTGTACATCCAGCTATCAAGGGGTTTCATCCACTTCCTGTCACGGCGACGATTCGAGGAACTATGCTCTGTGGTTACCAGTATAGCCGGAGATTTCGCAAACAATCTTGCTAATGGCACAAACAATTGACATGCTGTATTGTGAGTGTGAATAATATCATAATTCTGAAGATGCTTGCGCATCCTTAAGATATTCCGTGGGTTGTACACATCATTTGTCATTGACAAGGAATAGACCTGTATGCCTTTTTGTTGAATAGCCTTCTTGAATGATGTTTCTACGCCATTGATTAATAAAAGATCAACTTGATTCTTACCATTGTCTTTTAACAATGGCAGAAGATCTACCAACAAGTGTTCAGCTCCACCTGTATATAATGATGTTATGACGTGAAGTATCTTCATTATTTATTGATGCGCATTTTCATGCCATTTTTAACTTTGTAATAAATGACAAAATATAATAACAACCCACTTGGCACGCAGCATAGCGTAAGTAGTTTTTCTGGACTTTCGCAAATAAAACGCCAATTTCGACTTATGATGCAACTTGATACATAATGAGTACACACTTCCAGCTTACGTTTCAGAGATTTTGCTGTCTTCATCTCTGTTTTACGATAAAACGCAAAACCTTTAGGATTATTCCAATATTGTTTATACATATTGAAACTAGAGCCATCCTGCTGATATTCAACAATGACTAGAGGCTCATTCAATGTAACAAGCTCAAAGTCTTGATCAATAAGCATATACTTATAAGCTAAGCCCACATAACGTTCACCTTCAAAAATCGGATATTCAGGATAGCGTTTAATGACGTCTGTGCGATAGACCAATTTTTTGTCACCTCTACCTCCTGCTTGATAGAAATCATGAAGCGTCGTCCTAAACAATGATTTTGGGAATTCAGTTCCTATAACATGACCATCTTCGGTCACATCAAGGCCGATGAGACCAGCGACTTCATCACTTCCATACTTATGCCAACAGTTCAAAATCTTTTCTACCGCATCATCAGGCATATAATCATCACTATCAATGCAAGTGTTCAAGGGCGTGTCAATATTACGATATGCTGTATTGTGAGCGCCGTGCATACCTTGGTTCTTTTGATAGATGTACTTAATCGGGATTTTTCCTTCTGCAATCCATCCCTCCACAAGTTGACGTGTATTATCTGACGAACCATCATCGACAACCAGCCAGCAAAAATCCTTGCAGGTCTGACGGCACAAGCTATCATAAGTACGTCCAATCGTATGGGCTCTGTTATATGCTGGTGTAAAAACTGTTAACTCTATCATTCTACAAGTCTTGTCAAATGTCATTAAAAATGACTAATCGAGCCACCAATATTGGTTAAAACCCTGGAATCCGTTACCGGTTCCAAAATAGAAAATAAAGAACATAAAGAAAGTGAAACCGGAATAAAGGAATAAGATAAGTGCTGTTTTTCGGTCTTGATCTTTCCATAAATTCATTCTCAATAACGGATAAGCCATCACCACAGGGTATATGAACCATGATAAATATGCGAAACGATTTGAGTATGACGAACGGATTACCATAACCCAAAACGCGTTACAAAGAATATATGTATTCGCAATAATCATATAGGTTCTATCGATAAACCTACGATAACGTGTCACATACCACACCATGGCTACACCGAAACCACTATATAATAAGAAATCCCAACGAAAACCTGTTTGAGAAAATTGAGATGCGGCATCCTCATTCTGATTAGTACTAGCATAATCACTCATGCGATCATCAAAACCCAATGCAGCAAAGAATTGCTCAACAAGTGGACCAGCAACCAACGAGACGGCGATAGAAACTAGCCAAAAACGAATAGCCGTTTTCGTATCTTTGATAAAATATAGCGAAGCGATAACCGCTGCTGCAGGTAGAATGGATGAACGATGAATTCCCATTGACAGGAACAATAAAATATAAGCCGCCACATGTTTTGTTTTTCCCATTGTCAAGAGAGTTATCGCAATCAATTCCATGCTACATGAAAAGCCATTACGGATTCCATTAGTGCCATAAGAGTAACAAGAAAAAGATGTGAAGAAAAACAATAAAGCGATCCATAAATTCTCGCGCATCAACAGGATGGCACAAATCAGCATCCCCCCAAAGTAAACGAAAGAGACAAAGAGAAAGAACTCGTTTGCGCTAAATCCGGAACTCTTGAAGAAATACATCAAATTATCCCAAAGCCACTCCTTATGAAGGCTAAACGGAGCATATTCATATAATACATTTTCATAAGTATGGCGATACATACCCATGTCACCAAATATCCTAGAATTTGGCCTCAGACCAATAAAGAAAATAAGAACAATTGTCAAAAGTAATGCTGCTCCTTGCATAGGAGAACCCTCTGAATGAAGTATTTTCTGCTGATTGGAGCCTACATAGTAGAGCACGGTAATCCAAGAGATAACTAGGAAAACTATATAGTAAGTTGTAGCGAAGTACCAGGGTGAAAGAAATTCAATTGTTTGCATATCTTGTTTTTGTGTGAATTAATTTGTTAAGTAAGAATCAAATACTAAATTTCAGCTTACTAATTAGTTGGTTTTTGATACGATGAATTATATGCATTCTATCTCCGACTAAACGGTGAAAAAACCTCTTAATCCATCGTATAAGATCATTTTGCTTACGCCAAGACGCGGTATACCAATGAATAGTATAAGTATTATCAGTAATATTTAGTTTACCCGTAAGATCATCAAAAGGATTAAAGAAATCGCATGGATATATCCATATTCCGTCCACTTGTTGTAAATCACCATTTGGTTGCATTCCCGCCTCTTTCAACAGGCGAGTTGTCAAGGGGACTATACTCTCATGAGTCACAATTCCGTTCTCAAAAGAGAAGTGCATTCTTGAATAACAATCAATGGCCTGTTTATAAATTCTATGCCCTGCTTCAGCGGCCATTCCCAGCCCTGGTGCAACATTTGGATATGTCCACACATTCTCCATGCCTAAAAATGGACCTCGAAGAATAATGTCATCCATCGGCCTTATCACCTCCACATCGGTATCAAAATAAACACCACCATAGTGATAAAGTATCCAAAAGCGGGCATAGTCGCTTACAAAGGCATATTTGCATGCCTGATATGCTTCCGCAGTATAGAGAATACCATTTACGTCGAAGTTGTCCTCGTTCCATTCCTTGATTTCGTAATCAGGGAAAAACTTGCGCCAACTGTTGATGCATTTTATAGCTTTTTCTGGCAATGGATTGCGTCCAAACCAGCAATAATGTATCGTCTTCGGTATCATTTTATTCTTTTAATAATCCGTTTTCCCTCTTAGTTTATTCTTTGCATTATGAAGATATAAACCAAAAATACGATGGGACACTCTTGACAACCATGTGATATATGAAGGGCGTTTATTCCAAGACGATGAATACCAATGAATGGATCTTGTATTATCTGTCACATTTAATCTACCCGTCAAGTCATCATACGGATTAAAAAAATCAGCAGGATATAGGGAAATATCAGCTATGAACTGATAAGAATCTGACGGTTTTAAACCAAATTTAAGGAGTTCACTTGTTGTATGTGTAACCACTGTTCCACCTGTAAGATTTCCATTAGCATCGTATAAATGCGACAATGAGGCATAATGCTCCAAAAGATCATGAAAAAAGACCATGCCTGGCCCAGCAGCAACGCCTAAACCAGGATTTACAAGTGGATATGACTTCAATATATCTGTGCCTATTGTTTCGATACCCATATATGGACCCTTCTCAATGATATCGTCCATCGGTTTGATAACTTCGACATCGGTATCAAAATAAACACCACCATAGTGATAGAGTATCCAAAATCGTGCATAGTCGCTCACAAAAGCGAATTTGCGCGCCAGATAAGCCTCAGCAGTATATTGGATGATGTTGACATCAAAGTTGTCCTCATTCCATTCCTTGATTTCGTAATCAGGAAAAAACTTGCGCCAACTATTGATGCATTTTATGGCCTTTTCCGGCAATGGATTGCGTCCGAACCAGCAATAGTGTATTATCTTGGGTATCATTATACTCCTATTATATATTTGCTAAATGGCAGTCGTGAAATCAGTTTCACTATTAAAAAAGACAAAACAAGTGTAGCTATCATTACCACTGGAATCTGAATCAGCCCAGGCAACTCTCTAATGAAATCAATTCTCCACAAACACCTCCTCAAGATGAAAATATGAACAAAATAAATACCAAACGAGAGTCGTGATATCTCACTGATGAGGAAAAAATGCTTATTCGGAGTCCGGTTTATCAAAACAAACCAAACACTTGCCATCAGGACTACAGGAAGAGACAGGTACCACAGTAAAGAATAAAAGTTGAATTCAATACCACTGGCATACAATAATGCAGGTATCAAAATTGCGATAACTACTGCAACAACGACATGAATATTTTGAAATCCATAGTACCTATTCAAATAATAGCCTAGCAGATAATATCCCAGATACCCTGTGAAATAGTATAATATACCAGCTGAGCTCGTATCTATGAATAACACCATCTCCAAATAGGGATATAAGAGAGTAATGGCCCACAAGAGAAGATAAAACTCCACTTCTTTTTTTGACGCAGTCTTCAGCCATCGTGCCAATATTGGTGTCAAAAGATACAAACCGGCCAAAGTGTACATAAACCATAATATGCCTTGTCCCTGCATAGAAAATGGGATAGATGCAATTGACTGTAATGCTTCTATGACGCTTAAGCCTCCCCGAATATAGTTCACGATCAAGTAGAAGAAAGTCCAGAATACAGTTGGAAACAAAATCTTTGAGATTCTTTTTCTCAAGAAATCACGAGTAGAAAGACCATTTCCAAGAAGCAATGCGCCACTTATCATGAAAAACAAGCCTATTCCTGGTGCGGTAAAATATGAAAGTCCTGTAATGATATAGCTTGGAGCAAGTGCATATTTTGGCATTGGTGAATGCATCAAAATAATCATCATGAGTGCAATCACACGCAATAAGTCCAATCTATGATTCCGAACCATAGTGCTCATATCAAATTCAAAACTTTCTCAACTTCTCGTTCGTTACCGTAATCGTTTTCTTGCAAATAGGCAGTGAGAGCCTTCAATTGATCGCTATTTTGTATGGCTTGAGCTATCCCATCGGCACAGCCTTCGTTCTCCTGGGGTACAATTATACCATCCACACCATTTCGCACCTGACTCCTGGCTGTGGGATAACTGGTAACGATGACCGGCTTACACAGGACCTGAGCCTCACGGACGGTCACACTCTTACCTTCGTAGCGGCTCGGCTGCACATAGACATCACATGCCTTAATATAGGGATATGGATTATCCTTCTTGCCGAGCATGATGACATGCTCCTCCATTCCAGCCTCAGCAATCTTTTGGCGAATTAATTGCTTATCAGAGCCAAAGCCAATGAGATACCACTTTAAATCCTTAAAACCCATCTCAACCAACCGCTTAGTAATATCCGGTACATTATCATAATTCTTAGCGTGACAATAACGACCAACAGATAAAAGATTGAATGTGTTCTTTGGCATCTCATCACTAACATCATAAAGCTCAGCCTGATGACGTACAAAACTAGTAGAGAGAATATTCTCAATCTCGATAATCTTGTCGTTCAATGTCGGGAACGTCTGCAAAAAAGAACGGGTACAGTCGGGTGAAATTGACGCTATATAGTCAAACCCAGACCAGACCGGTAATTCCATTTCAGCATTAACATGGATAGCAGAATAATCAGTATGAATCCAAGCTATTTTTTTTCTAGCGTTCACCTTATTTAGAACAATATTATGAGGATGCAAAAAACTGATTGCCAAATCATACATACCCAAATCTTCCAGTGAGGGCAAATATCGCTGCACACATTCAGCTACATAGTAAAACGAACTTGAATCATATAATTTTTCTTTGTCACTGAGCGTGCTGTAATACTTCTTATGAAGACAGCGTGCCTTTAGACGACCAAACACCATACTGAATTGGCCTTCCTTAAGAATCTGACTAATTGGACGCTCTATCGCATTGTAGCCCTTTCTTTCAGGCAAGAGTTTGATGTTCTTCGGAATAAGTGGCAAAAACTCACCCGTATGCTGATTAAGGAACAGATCCACATCAACCCTATCGGTATCCAATGCATTGAGCAAGCCGAGAAGTGCGCTCTCTGCACCTCCCATTGCCATATAGTGCATATTGATAAAGATTCGTGGTTTTTCCATTTCAATATTAATCACATTAGCGACTAAAAAATTGTGGATGCTGTATATAATTAGATGCCAATGATTCTATATATCTTAGACACTTCTTCCTCATTGCCATAATCATGTTTACTCATATGAGAGAACAACTTATCCAGCGAAGCAGGATGTGTGAGAACATTGTCAATGAACTTTGCACAACCTTCGTTATCAGTTGGAGCGATAAAGCCATCTATCCCATTTTTTATTTGACTACTCGCAGTAGGATAGTCTGTAATTATAACTGGTTTGCACAAGATTTGAGCCTCACGCACAGAGACGCTTTTTCCTTCATATCGACTAGGTTGCAAATATAAATCACATCTCTTAATATAGGGATATGGATTCTCCTTTTTGCCCAACAAAATCACATGGCTCTCCATTCCCGCTTCCGCAATCTTCTGTTTTATCAACTCTTCTTCTGGTCCAAATCCAATAACATACCATTTCAAATCAGAATGGCCTAATTCAATAATACGTTTCGCTATATCTGGCAAATTATCAAAGTTCTTCTGATAATGATACCGGCCAACAGACAACAGGTTAATTCCGTTCTTCGGCATCTCATCACTGACATCAAGAAGTTCGGCCTGACGGCGAACAAAACTGGTTGAGAGAATATTCTCGATCTCGATGATTTTGTTCTTTAAGGTGGGGAACGTCTGCAAAAACGAACGGGTGCAATCGGGAGAGATTGATGCTATATAGTCAAATCCGGCCCATACAGGAAGTTCTAGTTCGGCATTGACATGAACAGTTGAGTAATCGGTGTGGATCCATGCAATTTTTTTCTTTGCTTTAACCTTGTTAAGAACAATGTTGTGCGGTTGCAGGAAACTGATAGCCAGATCATACTCACCCAAATCCTCAAGTGAAGGCAGATAGGGCTGGACGCATTCAGCCACATAGTGGAAAGAGCTGGAATCGAAAGACTTCTCAATATCAGTCAATGATTTATGGTACTTCCTGTGAAGTATGCGCGCTTTTAATCGTCCCAGCACGATACCGTATTGGCCTTCTTTCAACACTTGTAACATTGGACGTTCGATGGCATTATAGCCAAGGCGCTCAGGCAACAGATTGATCTTCTTAGGAATCAGTGGCATAAATTCGCCTGTATGCTGATTCAAGAACAAGTCAACGTCAACCTTATCGGTGTCCAATGAGTTAAGGAGTCCCAATAGTGCTCTCTCGGCACCACCGAGCTCCATATAGTGCATGTTGATGAAAATGCGAGGTTTGCTCATGCTTACTCAGTTGCTACTTGTTTAACCAGTTAATATTCTGTTTAACGACACGTGCAGGATTCCCAGCCATAATGGAGTTAGGCGGACAATCTTTGGTAACGACAGCGCCAAAAGCTATAATCGAGTCGGCACCAATGGTTACACCTTTCAAGATCGAAGATCGCTCACACAACCAAACGTGGTCATTAATAACAATATCCTTAGCTTCATTTGTAACGTTACCTTCACTGTCGAGTACTTTGTGAGAATCATTATTACGCACCAAGACATTATAGCTGAACATACAGTTCCGTCCAACAGTTATATTTGCATCCTTGAGTACAAATGTCACACCGCGAATGCCACTGTTACGGCCTATGTAGAGCGTTGCATTTCCTTCTAACGTAATGTTGCATGGGCCATCAAACTTTGAGCCATCTTCGGCAATAATGCGATTGTTATCACCAAATAGCAGGATTCGGGTATTCTTCAATCGGCTACCCTCCCCGATTTCAATTGAGTTGTTGTTACCGTCGATGCGCACACGGAAATTATGGCGTTTTGACTTTATCGCAACGGTATTATTTTTGCCGTTAACAATAGTCGGCCTTAATTTACGATATAAAACGCGAAGGAATGAAGGATATATCATCGACTTATCTATTGCGTTTAATCAAATTGTAGATTCTGACCTTAAATGCGATCCATTGCACTTTCTTGAAAACCAGCCAGCGTTCCTTCAACTTATCAGAAAACTTGTTGAAAAGATTAAGAGAGTGGCTAGTCATCCACAGACTTTGACGGTTTTTATCAAGGGTGACAGTCGCAATATCTAACGTCTCATCATGGTTGTCAGCAATATGCAAGGAATCTTTGCCCTTGCCCAACAGCTGACGGATCCCATCTTTCTCTTCTAACACAGTGTCCAGTGAGCTTTCAGAGACAAACAGTACCAGAGACAATGCGGATTTCCCATACACCCTAGAAGCTTTATCCAAAACATAATCAGGGTTTCGTGTCCAGTCTTGCCCACGATAGATGTACCCCACGAAGTTAGCTAATGAGTGCAAATCGCATCTAATGTCTTTCCTGTAGGCCAACTGATGCGTCTTACCAAGTGTCTCAACTATCAGTTGCTTTTGATTGAGATCCGTCGAAGGCCATAAACAGGCCACCAACAATTGATCAAGCCATTTGGCCATCTCCAGGGCGATAGTATCGGCAACATCCCACGCTAAACCTCGGTTCTTGAAATAGGTGTAATCAAAAACGCACTTTGCTTCCACGTCATCAAACCGTGCGATGGTAACGTCCTTGCCATAATAGGCCAATGCCGCTACACGATGCGCGCCGTCAAGGATCACACCATTCCCATCAACAGGAACGACCGATACTTGATCATCGAAATCATGGTCCTTGAAATGGGCGATTATCTGGTCAAAGACTGACACAAAATCATTGACGCCCTGCTTATCGTCTCTGCCTGGTTCACGGCCATCGGGGTTAAAGGCTTTGATGTGCTCTCCATAAACCCTCATTGCGCTTTCCCTATTAGTTGACACATTGCCAATGTAATAAATTTTGGCAAACAGGTCAAATCGCTGGGGCGTAAGCAATGAACGGGCAGGAACCTTCTCTATCCTGCACTCATGGCCTCTCAATTGATAGATCCCTATCGTGTGTTCCTGAAGTAAGCTATAATCCATCTGTGTGTCAATGCAGTAAGGCATGTTTAACCTTTACAAGCCACTCGATCATACCGATTTTCATGTTATACAGGCTATGCTTCCACTTGAGGCCACGATCCTTATCGATAAGCCCCTGGTCCACCAAATGAAAACGATTGGGAACCAAGTGGTCTTTAGAATAAGTAAAACGGTAGCCATGCTCCCGCATATATTCCTGCAACAATAGCAGGTATTCATGCTCATTAGCTGAGGTCATGACCAACCCAAGGCCTTTCGACATCTGAAATAGACGCGAACTGTACTCCTGGCTAAGAGATCTTTTTTGCAGCACAGCATGATATATAAGAGAATAGAAATAGTCTGTTTCGTTCATTACATAGAAACAATCATGCCCTACCCTGCGTTCAAGCATCTCTTTTTCCCACTTTGTGCAGTAATATCCATCACCCAGATGGCGCAAATCCAGTTTGACGGGTTTCCCATCCACTTCAATGGCATAATGAACACCATCGCCACGCATTCCAGGTTTGTCGTGTGTCAAAACTTGAGCATTAATGAGGTCAACAATTTCCTGAGAATCAATGCAAAGCATATCAATGTCGCCATGGCCATCGACATATAATTCCGGTTCAAGCAGATTCTCGTAGTTACGCAGGACAAGGTACTTGATGCCTGCGTCATTGAGCGTGTTGAACAGATCCTCTATTCGTCCAAACGGTGACTTCATTGTCAAATTTTAATTTTGCCAAGAGGTTTCCTGTGAACAAACCGGTCAACCCGTTTCCAGAATAGATAGAGCGGCAACAAGAAGGAATCTCTATCTGCCAGCTTAAAAAGCGTTGACTGCCTGTATTTTTCGCTCAATAATGACGAATATTCTTCATTAATTCTGCTGAACAACCGTTTCATTTCCTTACTGCGGCCACGCATCACGAATGAGCTGTACCACAAGCGCTCAGCAGCCATATTGGTAAGTTCAGGATAATGATCTTTGATGAAGAGCAACCTTTCTTCAAGACCGCGGTTCAAGTCCAAATAGCGCTTACCCAGATTGTTGGAAATGCTGTTGGCTCGTTGACGGTAATAGTATAACGGCTCATTGATGACGCCATATCTCTTGCTGTCATGAATCATCAAGTGCTGCCAATAACTATCCTCAAAATACTTGCCGAAGGGGAATTGATGAGATTTTGCCAAAGATGTCCTGTACACTTTTCCCCATGCGAAATTCAAGACATAGTAATTCTTGATCAATTCTCTCATGGCCTCTTCACGATTCAGAACGAAGGGGGGATCATCAGCTTTATAGAACCGGTTATTGTGCTCTACATGCCCTTCAAATGCATAATAGAAACTTCCCTGGACAATATCACAATCATTCTCAACGGCAAACCTATATAATTTGTCAATCGCATCTGGCTCCAGCCAGTCATCACTGTCCAAATAATAGATATATTCCCCTGCCGCTGCTTCTGTGCCCTTGTTTCTGGCATCACTCAATCCGCCATTCTCTTTATCAATCAAGGTCACATTGCTCCACTTATTCACATAGTCGACACAGATATTACGGCTGCCGTCAGTACTCCCGTCATTGACTAGAATGGCTTCAACATCATCGCGGCCTAAGACACCAATGCTGTCAAGGCATTGGCGCAAGTACTGCTCAACATTATAAATCGGTATGACTACAGACAGGTTGATTGACATCACGATTTAAATAACTTGGTTAAAACGTCATAGAGCAGGAACTGCTTGTCACACAAGAGACGCTTGTTGACATTTTCCTTCCATGATATAGGCTCTTTCCATTTCTTGTAATAGCTATAGTCCAACTGCTTCAAGAATTTCAACCGATCAGAAAAACAATAGCTATTGCCGATACTGTAAATCGCATTGATCACTCGCTCAAACCAATAGACCAGATAATGCCTCGGATAAGGATGGCTTATATCTGTCAAATTGAGCAACACCGACTTCATGCGTTCATAACCATAGAGTTCGGTTTGGAATGGAGCCATAATCTGAGACATGAGGGATCCGTCCCTCAGGCAATAAATATAATTGGCCCCTGGAGCGACACTCATCCTTGAGCAATGCAACAGATAGGTATAGACAAACAGGGCATCCTCACCACGGCTCAACCGCTTGTCAAAACGTATGCCATGTTTGTTGAGAATCTCACGCTTAAACAATTTGATGACCGGCCCTTTTTGGTACTGCATGATTTCCAGTTCATAGAGCTTAGCAATTTCTTCCCTAGTAACCACACATTCGGACCACTCTCTTACGACATCATCTATCGGCTTCTCTTCATACCGACGCACGATGCCTGTCATCACAAAATCACTGTTGAACTTCTCTGCGTTGTCATACAGATTCTGCAGATACTGCGGCAAGATATAATCGTCAGAATCGATAAAGGTTATCCACTCTCCTGTTGCCAGGTCTATGCCACAGTTTCGTGCCGAGCTAACACCTTGGTTCTCGTTATGCTTCACCCTCACCTTGCCGCTATACTTGGCAGCAAATTGGTCACAGATTTCACCACTCGCGTCCTTCGAGCCGTCATCAACAAGAATCAGCTCAAAATCAGCAAACGTCTGGGCCATCACACTTTCAATCACCCGCGCTAAAAAACGCTCGGTGTTATAGACAGGGATGACAACTGAAATCTTAGGCATATTAGACTATTATAAGCCAACAATAATCATTTGTGTATTCTCTTGATCAGCGAATACAGTTTCTGGCGCACAAATGACCTTGAAGAATTGTCCAGTACCAGCCAGTATGATAAAGCCGTGCACAGGCACAAGATGACAACCGTATTGGCGATGAGCCTCAAAAAGCTCGCATCATAATGCCGAACGATATAGATGGCAGGCAGTACCGACAGAACAATCACCAAGGTACTTTTCAAGAAGAGCCACATATAGTCAGTCAGCCTGATCGACGGCACCAAATGCTTACATATCACCATATTGGACACGAATATCAAAACATTGGCTCCCAAGATGCAGTAGTAGGAGTACAAGACTCCGAAGCCCATCTTGAAAAAGACATACATGACAGGTATGGTCAACATGAAAATAGAGCCAGTGTATATGTTCATCTGGCGGTTATAGCCGGTGGCCTCTATGCCAATAGTGAAAATCAATGTGATCAATGCGAAGAAGGCCGACACGATTAACAACCGCACAAATTCAACGGCCATCACAGGCGGATTGACCAGCCACAGGTTCATCACATACTCTATTTCAATATATAGTGGCAACGAAACCAGTAATGACAAGAATATACACAATGACATAGCCGATTTCATGAGCCGCATCATTTCTTGAAAGCTTCCCTGGGCATAGGCCTTGATGATCGGCGGTCTGAATGCCATCGTTGAACTGTAAGTGAAACCTTTCACAACACCTTGAATTGTTGTTGCTATACTTGATGCCGCATTGAATACAACGCCAAAAAAGATGTTTATCAAAAAATTCGTGCCCTGCTGGCGTGTGGTCAAGCACAAAGCTCCATAAAAATTCCAACCACTATAGACAAGCATCGGTTTTAATATCGATTTGTCCCAAACCCAGTGAAGGTGAGATTCTTTGTAATGGCGAACGCAGTAGATGCGGTAGATCATCCTGATCAGCACACTCACCACAAACATCAAGAAGGCATACAGGATCAGCTTGTCAAAGTTCCCAATCATCAACAGATAGACTATCAGCAGTTTGAGTAGCACGTGTAGGATTTCGACATAGGCATATACATCCATTCGCTCATGGGCTATGATTGTGGCATTATAGGGAGCCTGCGTGATCCACAGCATAGCACTCGCTACACTCAACTGATAGACCCATTGGGCAGCCGGCATGCGCCCGGCAGGAATGACCAGTTTGTTATTCAAGAACCACAGGCCAACTGTTTCAGCAAGCAGCAGGACAATCAGAGCTATGCCAATGTGAATGATCAATGCGCTAGAAAAAGTATCAGCCAAGCGTTTCTCGTTACCTTTACCCAATTCAAACGTCAAGAAACGGCTTGTTGCGCCAGTCATCGAACTGTTCACGAAACCGATCATGGTCACGATGCCTCCAACAACCCCATAGGTTCCAAAATCCTCGACACCCAGCACAGCCAAGACGACACGCGAGGTATAAAGCCCCACGATCATCGTCAAGAACATGCGGACATACAGCATCACCGCATTCTTGGCTATCCTCCCGTTACCACTAGTATTTTGGTTCTGTGCCGAAGTCATCCTCAATGATATTTTGGAGCCTTATTGAAACAGTTTACGCCTCAAGATTGAGAAAAAATTCTGTCTGTAATAGCGTCTTAGTCCTTCTCGTTTTGCTTTATCAAAATCAAAATGCAAGAACCAATCGACGAATTCCTTATCTTTGATGATATCATAGTTCTCAAGCATACGCTTCTTTATGTGAGGCCAGTGAATAAACTTCTCACTTTTAAAGCTCATTAATCCACCTCTCCTGTAAAGGACATCTTCCCAGTGCTCCTTAAGAGAACCTTCAATATTAAAGCCGAAGTCCTTAATATCACCACCTTCAGCAACTATGCCCAAGATCGTTCTAAAACATTTCTCACATTCACAACAATTATGGTCATTGAAAGAGCATACACGCATGAAATAGGGTTTTCCTGTTGACTTTTGATGCTTTACAATCACCCCCATTTTACCTTGCCTGTTCAGTTCAAAACCGTCGTGAGTAGTAAAACCACTCTCAGCATAGCGGAATTCACTATCTGTCGTCAGGTTGGATGCGCACAAGAAGTTTAATCCAATAGTCAGAGAACTGGCAATAAGTATCTCATTGATTCCAACCTGATAGGCGATTGGTATCGATATGCCTATGAATGCCATTGAATGCAAAAAACCATGCCACATAGTGTCACCCAACTTCTTAGCAAATACTTTATCAAACTCCTTAGTTAGCAATACTGCGAAATTTGAACGCACAAAGCAAGTCGGCACATGATACTCCTCAGCAAACTTTGAAATATCCCTCTTGTCAGCATCTGCTGCAAAGTCCTTATCTTCCAATGACTTGTACCATCCTTGTATATTGCACAGCATCGGAGACTTGGCTAAATTGCGTATAAATGTGGCTTGACAATCAGCTCCACCACTGAATAACAAAACAGCGCTAGTATCCGTTTTTCCCCTCATGACCAATTCATTGCGCGTAAGGATTGCAGGGACAAAGCGTCCTTTTAACGGGAAGTGATCATAAATCTCTCGATATGCTTCTCGAATTCGTGAAACTGAGTCATAAAAAGTCTTATCAATCTCACGAACCCATAAATTGCAATCCAGCACCCATGAAAAAGCCAATAAACTACTCACAAAAGGTATGGCTAAAATACTGTCAGGAACGCTTGCCACATCCCTATCATACTCCAGGAAAAGAGTGTGAGAGGTAAAATACTTCTCCAATTCACGACTGACCGTAAAATGATAGTTCACCAAATGCCCGTTTCGCTCAATTTGGGTAAGAATGATGTCAAGATTTTTCATGCTGAATCTCTTTTGCTACGTCTCTCAACAATTCTTCATTCATGTAGATGCGGTCATGCTTGCAATAAGCCACAATCAATGAGTAAGGACTGACATTGAATTCTTTCGCTACCTTACGGATTGAGTTCATGTATCCACTATGAAATCCAGCTATGCCACAATAGGTATCCAATCCACTCACTCCTTTGAACTTGACCATGGGTCGCAAATACTCTTCACTAAAATGCATCAAGCCAGGCAAAGAATAGGTATCAATACCATATTTTTTTTGTAATACAGCTATGACCTGTTCAGTTGAAGCATTACCGGCACCACGGCCTAATGACTGCAATGATGTGTCAATGAACTCACAGCCAATGGTCGCTGCATATATCGTGTTGTAAACGGCATAGCCCAAATTGTCATGTCCATGGAAACCCACCCCGACCTCTCTTGTGGCCGTGTTTTTGATGATATCATAATACATCTTGATATCCTCTGGAAACATGCATCCAGCCGAGTCAACAATCGTTAGGTAATCAGCACCCGCTTTATCCGAGATTTTCACACATTTTTCAAACACATCGGGCGAAGCGCAGTAAGTCTTCATGTAATTGGCAAATACAGTCAAGCCCAACTCCTTTGCACGCTCAATAAAAGGAATTGTTCCTTCTTGTGATTTTAAGTCACAATTAGCTCCTACTCTTACAAAAGAGCCGCCATGACTCTTCAGCAGGTCTAAGTCTTCTAATCGGGCAATTCCTGGGATACAGAAAAAACCATACTTAGCCCTATGAAAATTCTCCTCGGCAGCCACAAGGTACTCTAAATCAGTGCACCGAGCAACTCCATTTTTGGGAGAACTGGCATTTAAACCTTGGCCATGCCCAATTTCAATATACTCTATTCCTGCCTTTTCGAGTGCAGCACCGACCAAGATTTCATCTTGCTCAGATACTTGGAAGTCTAACTCGTAGCTGCCATCCCGTAAGGTTACATCTAATATCGTTGTTTTCATTCGTTGAAATTATCAAATTGCGACTTCCACTGGTCAATCGCTTGGTAATCCATTACAACTCTTGTCTCAAATTCCGAGTCAATGAGTTCAGGGAGTTGTTCTATGTCTTTTATATCTATACAATTCAAGTGATTGGTCTTGTTGATTTCCCTTGCCCGTTCATCAATTGCTACAATGATTGCACGGCGGCCATGTCTCATTGAATAAATGCCCCCATGCAATCGGGTTCCCACATAATCCACGTCATTATTCGACAAGAATGCATCATATGCAGCTTTGTTCGCAGGTAAAACATTGACGCTCTCGATATTCTCTAGGCTTCTAAAATAATTAAAATCAAACATCCCTTGTGGCCAAAAGTACACGGTCTCATACTCCTTAATAAGAGTATCCATCAAGAACTGGTCCTCCCGCATCAGATTTTTATCCGCCGTCAATGTGAATACTACAGTATTGGATTTGGCAATGGGTATTGACTTGCAAAACTCCGGTGTGAACATCCACATCGTCACACAACCAGTATTGAGTGCTTTCAAGCCCAAGCTCTCAATGTATTCCTTTGTCCGCTCGTCCCTCGCACTATGATAATAATCATGATTCAACACTCGTTGATACATCTTGCGAGTGTACCAGTTGGATTTCTCCCCAGCACCAGCTCCGACACCAACACCTATACAACCTTCAATCGGTTTACAATTGAACCAGTTAATATTCCACTGAGGATAATAGTTCAGTAAATTCTTGCATAGGATATTTGAGCCTCCTATGAATTTCAATTTACAATCCGCATAAGTCTGAATTCGTCCTTTTCCCGAGGGTCCTGTAATATAGTGAATCAGTAACTGATACCAATGAAAAGGACTCACATGAGTGGGCAATGTATATTCAAAATTGTCCTTCAGAATAAAGCCCAATTCTTTGCGGGTGCACTCCATGATGATGTCATCACCTTTATTCTGTGAGCCAACCGAAGTATCAAGTAGAAGAATGTTCTTCATTTCATCATGCCATTTATAAAAGTTATGTACTTCTCAAAGGATGCTGTTGTTGGCTTTGCCCGTCTCTTTTTCAACAAATTATAAGCGAACAAACGAAGCCTCAGGTTCAACTCGTCACGATTAAGCTTCCGATTAAAAACTCTAAAACGAAAGTTGACCATGTCATCCATCAGTCTATTCTGCCGCAAATAAGCAATCCATCGTGGATCGTTCTCAAGGTTGTCTTGATACAGATCAACGTCAAACAAACCGATAAACAATTCCCGCTGTCTTTCTCTTGTTTTCCTTGATGCTCCCGATTCCTGATACACATTCCTGATCAACTCAAACAAGATCAACATCAGGTGACGGGCAATCAAGAAAGCCTTTCCTTTTCCTAGGCTGAACTCATTCACAACACCGTGGGCCGCTGCAGTGATAGAACGTTGGCGGTAAGCTAGCATTTCTGTTGGGACTCGCTTGTGTTTGAGCGACGTTGGCGAGAAACTGCCATACAGATAGCCTACTGATGACGTAGTAGCAACACCGCGGACATGAATCAAGTACTGATAGAGGAACAGCCGATCCTCAGAAATCGTGAGATTCTCGTCAAACTGCAACCCATTATCGGTGATGATTGACCTACGGAACAATTTAGCCCATGGGCTGCATCTGTAAAGAAGATTGGTCGAACTCAATACATCATGCAACTGATCCTTTCCGATATAGGTTGCAGACCGATATGTCTTGATGCTGGTTGATCCTTCTACAATCGCATAACCACAATAGGCCAAATCAATCCGCTCATCTCTGTTTACAGCCATGACAAGCGATTCAAGGAATCCGTCCAGCACGATATCATCGCTGTCCACAAACGTCACCCACTCGCCCTGAGCGACTTTCAGTCCGGCATTTCGCGCCGCGCTCACGCCCGCGTTCTCCTGATGAAAGGCCTTCACCCTTCCATCCTGCTGGGCATAATTGTCGCAGATTGCCCCACTGTTGTCAGTGCTCCCGTCATCAACCAGTATCAACTCAAAGTCTTGATAACTCTGAGCCAAAATACTGTCAACGCCCCGGGAAACGACCCCCTCAGCATTATACACCGGAACTATCACCGAAACAGTAGGCATTTTAACAACCATTAATTGATTACTACTAGTGATTAATCGCGTCGTATCTTTTTAAGCAATCTAAAAATCGGAGATACAGAATTAAATAACTTGACATTGTAATACCAGCATGAAACATAGGGAATTCCTATGATTCTATTACTGAAAACTCCAGACAACGTGACTTTGCCCAGTACGTTAACTGTGGCAATCGCTTTTCTAAGTGTTTCGTCTATCTCCACATCTCTCTTGTACTGTAAAAGATAGACAGGTACCACTAGATATAGTAATCTTGACAACAAGGTTGAACATATAAGCTGTTCGTTATCATTAAACGGGAAACCACCTTGATGATCTCTTTGGACACTTCGGAGTACGCGTACCAAATGAACCATATTTTTTTTAAGGACGCCTTGCGACATTGACTGATCACCACGACCTACAAAATACTGATATAGTGACACATCAACCATTGCCATGTTATGTGAACATGATAACGGAGTATAGGTGTATTCAGTATCTGTGTAGCATATTCCCTCTGTTTGCGTATAGTTAATCCTTTGAAGCAATGATACTGAGAAAGTCAAATTGTGCATTCTTAGGAATTGAACGGGAAAAATATCCCTATTCAGATCCAAGCACCCTTCAAACTTAATATCTGAAATGTCTTCAATTAATTTATTTTCATTAAAATTGTGAACAGTACGCTTTGTACAGACGCAATCGACATCAATAGTCTCCAGTTTGTTGATGAAAGTCACAAGAGCGTCGCTATCCACCCAATCATCAGCATCGACAATGCGAAAATACTTACCTGTCGCAATCTTTAGCGAGGCATTGACACATGAGCCATAATGGCCATTGGGCTTATCGATGACGACTATGGTTTGAGGATACCTCGCCTTATAATCGTTAGCAATAGACAAGGTTTTATCAGTGCTACCGTCATTGACTATAATGAGTTCAAGACGATCAAGTACTTCTGGAAGCAAGAACGAATCGATGCATCGATTCAGATACTTCTCCATGTTATAGCTTGGCACACATACGCTCAATACTTTGCTCATAACTATTAGAATTTAGCGACTGACAATGCACGTTCGATGACCTTGTCCATGTCATAGTACTTATACTCAGCGAGACGGCCTCCAAAGATGACACGCTCTTCCTTGTCGGCCAATGCTTTGTAGCGCTCATACAGCGCCGTGTTTTTTCCATCGTTAACCGGGTAATATGGTTCCTTTCCGGGAATCCATTCTGTTGAGTACTCTCGGCTAATGACGGTCTTGGGGATTTGATACACTTCATTTCCAAACATCTCGAAATGCTTGTGCTCAATGATGCGTGTGTAAGGCACCTCTCTCTCTGTATAGTTAATTACTGCATTCCCTTGATAATTAGAGGTATTCAGGATTTCCGTTTCAAAAGAAACAGTCCGATATTGTAGGTTTCCGTAGCAGTAATCGAAATATTCATCAATGGCTCCCGTGTAAACCAAGGTTTCTGCCATGTCTTTCCATTGATCCCGCAACGATGCAAAATCCATTTCAATTCGGGTTTCCACTCCGTCCAACAAGCCAGCAATCAATTTGTTATAGCCTCCAACAGGAATCCCCTGGTATGGATCATTAAAGTAGTTGTTGTCAAAGACCAGACGAACAGGTAACCTACGAATAATCGATGCCGGAAGGTCACGACAATCACGCCCCCATTGCTTCTCGGTGTACCCTTTGATCAGACGTTCATAGATATCCCTACCCACCAGCAGCAAAGCTTGTTCCTCGAGATTGCGTGGTTCCTTGGCTCCTTCGGCATTCATTCGGGCCAACGCCTCAGCCTTCTGCTCTTCTATTTTGGCTTGAGCCTCAGCAGGTGTGATAACGCCCCACATGCGGTTAAAGGTATTCATGTTGAATGGCAGGTTATACAACTCCTTGCCATAACATGCCACAGGGCAATTGGTGTAACGGTTAAACTCGACTATCGAATTGACAAAATCCCAGACCTGCTTATTGCTCGTGTGGAAAATATGCGCTCCATAACGGTGAACATTGATGCCTTCTATACGGTCACAAAACACGTTACCACCTACATGGTTGCGCCTATCGATGACCAGACACCGCTTTCCTGCTTGTTTTGCCTGATGAGCAAATACTGCTCCAAACAAGCCCGCTCCAACTATGAGATAATCAAACGGTTTCATTGTTCCGTTAAATCAATAAAATATCGTGATGCTATTAGAATCTCAAAAAAGTGTAACTCTATTTGTGTTCTCAAAAAACACATAACTTCCGCCAATATCTGCCAATATTTGTGTGTTATTATTATCAGGCATCCAATGCTGATTGTCTATCTCTTGTGGCACGGCATCCCGAATCATTTCAAGGAACGATCAGTCTTGTCAAACGTCCTTTCTGCATTATTGCAACAACTATCAATGAGATAGAATACACCGACAACGCAGATAGGGGGATGAAGCAAGGATTCTGTCTGCTAACCACATTAGACAATAAGACGATTAAAAACGTGTGTATCAAGAATATGCCATAACTTCTCTTAGCAAGAAATGTAGAAGTTTTTTGCACTCGAACATTTGTTATAGATATTCTTTTAAATAACAAGAATACTGCAATAGCAGGAATAATAGCATATAGTCCAAAATAAGTGAACAGCATTGGTTCTTTTTCATCTGATATATAAATTAACCAATATCTCACCATCATCGAAAGGATTGCTATTAAAAATACCGCATAGCACAACTTATTATTTTTCTCAATATCGAATGTAGCAATATAGTAACCTAATAGAGCATAGGTAAAATAGCCACCAATAGGCATCGAGATTCTAAATTCTAGTCCAAAAATAGAGTATATCGTAGGCAGCAAAGATTGAAAAAGAATCATGATTGCAATCAAACAAGTCATTTGTTTAAAGTTCAATCTGAGCACCATCAACGACAAAAACGGAATAAATATATACAACAAAAACAACGGTATGAAAAACCAGTAATTGGTATAAGCTATTTTACCTGTTGTGAACGACATGATTATCCCGCCTATACTGATACTTGAGGAATCATAAAACGAATGTACAATAATGAAAAAACAACCCCAAATTAAATAAGGGAAGACCGCTTTCAAGAATCGCTTGCGGATAAACTGAGTTGTCGAATACCTCTCACGATAGCTCATAAGAGTCGCACCAGATAACATAAAGAAAACAGGTACGGCAAAATAAAATAAAACTTCAACCAAAACTCTCAACCACCACCATGAATCTTTAACAAAAGAATGCACATAACCATTTGAGTGAAGACAAACCACCCCAAAACATGAAATCACATTTAACAGGTCATAATATGCAATTCTTTTGTTATTAGCCATTGGTCTAATGCTTATGTGTTTTGTTATACGCCATCAAATAAGGAGAAATTATATTCTTCCTCAACACAACAAAATCCGATGGTGGCTTTCAGGGTTCTTTTCAGCAATTATTACTTTTGAAATTTCTCAGGAACAGAATACGTAATCAAACGTTTTATTGTGTGAGAAAATCATATTAAATGATATTTCTCATTTTTTCATTTTGGATTGATGAATAGCCTAGCAGCAAATCTCAAATCATCATCGCTTTAATCCCAACTTCTTCAGCATGCGGCTAATCGGCACCCTAAAGTCGTATCTGAAGGACATCAGCATATCATGAAAAAAACGTTTTTTATCAAATCTCGCTCGAATCCAGTATCTATTGGCGATTGCCATGCGTATCACCCGTTTATCAACCTTTGAAAAATTCTTCATCAGTGTCACAAAATGCTCGGGTGAAATCATGATATATTTAACCGCAGCTTCAGGAGAATAGGTTAATCCATTTGGGTGAACTCTATAAACAGACATCATTCTGCCAATGCCTCTTACTTTACCTAATTCTGCACACCTCAACACAATATAGATATCCTCATAAGGTGTCCTGTTAAGATATTTATATCTGACATATAAACATTTCCTACGCTGCACGATAGAGGCTGTGGGGACCATCCATTTCTGAAACAGCTCAGTTGAATCATAATCCCGCGACTCGACAGAACGGAAATTCTGGGCTGGTGGCCTATCTGTTTCTTTACCAGTATTCCCTATGACTGTCTTAGCTTGATGAAAGCACATCGTATAGTCAGGATGGCTCTCCAAAAAATCCACTTGTATCTGCAACTTCTCAGGGTCTATCCAGCAGTCATCACCTTCACAGGTAGCAATGTATTTTGTATTGGGGTGTGTAGCTGCAGACATGATTCTTTGTATGGTCCCTTTACGGAATTGGTTCTCGGTTTCGTAAATGGGTTTGATAATGTCGGGATACTTTTCAGCGTACTCACGGATGATTGCAGCAGAACCGTCGGTCGATGCATCGTCGTGAACGATTGCCTCAAAGGGGAAAGTCGTCTTCTGCATCACAAAACCGTCCAAGCACTGCCGCAAGTACGGCTCATGATTATAAACCATGCAACGTATGGATACTAACGGATCACCGATCATTATTAGTTATTTGTTTTTAGCCCTTAGTCCCTAGTTGACATCCGCATTCATTCTTTACTGTTAGCGGATTCTTGGGATTAAGTCGATTATTATTCAAACACTTTCTCTAAACTCTAAACCCTAAGCTCTAAACTTTTTAATCGATTAATCGATTAAAACTATTTGCGGTGGATGATGTCGAGGGCCTCCTGCAGCTCTGCCATATTGAAGACCTTGGCGATAGAAAGATAAACAACCATGCCGAGTGGGATGCCAATAACGAGTTTCACCACATTGCTATCGAATGGCATCACGGCAAAAAAGACAACAGCTCCCATGACCAGCGAGGCCAGCAGTGTGGGTGTCATATCCATCATCTGCCGGACAAAGCCTACGTTGATTAGTTTGCCCGTATAGTAGGTGTTAATCGCTAAACAAGCCAGCGATGTGAAAACCGCTCCGTAACAGATGCCAATGATACCGAACGGGACACAGACAAAGATCACAACGGTAATCAAAGCCTTCTTGATGATTTCCAGTCTCAGAAACAAGTCGCTACGCCCCTTCACCTGCAACAGATTCAGGTTGATGGCATGCACTGGGTACCACATCGACGACAAACAGATAATCTGCAGATAAGGCACGCACTGTGCCCACTTATCGGTGACTAGGGCCACCACAAGGGGATAGGCCAGCGCCGCCATACCAACCATGACGGGAAAAACGATAAACACTGTAAAACGCAACATGCGGCGGTAACTGTTGCCCAAACGCTCAGTATCTTCTTGGATATGGCTCAGTACCGGAAATGTCACTTTTTGCAATACTCCCGTGAGGATTCCTGATGGCATTCCGGCATAATGGGTGGCACGTGTGTATTGTCCCAAGTCGGCTGCCGAATAGAATTTGCCAATGATAATCGGATAGATATTGCCATAAATCTTATCCAACAAACCTGATGCCAGCAATTTGGAGCCATATCCCCACAGGTAACGGAAAGACCTCTTGTCCCACTTGCCGCGAGGTCGCCATGGAGAGAACAACCACAACATGATCAAGCTGATCACACCACTGGCTATATGCTGCAGCACCAGTGACCACACACCCATCCCATGATAAGCGGCTATAACGGCGATAATTCCCGAAATGACATCTGAAGTGACATTGATGATAGCCTTCGCTTTAAAATTCAGCGCCCTCGACAATTGGGTGTTCTGGACAATCTTGAACGACGAGATAATCAGCAACAGGCCCTCAACCCGTAACAGCTGCGTCAATATCGGTTTGTCGTAGAAAACCGATACCCACGGCGCTATTAGCCATATCACGCCATAAAGGACGACACCGGCAACAATATTGAAATAAAATGCCGTACAGTTATCGTTCTCAGTCAAGTCAGGCTTGCGGATCAGTGCACTGCCAAATCCACTGTCAAGAAAAGCAAAAGCAATGGCATTGAACACGGCAATCATTGCCAGCAGGCCATAATCGCTCGGGCTGAGGATTCGCGCCAGGATAACTCCGATCACGAAGCCAAAGCCTAATTTCGCAAACTGGTCCAGCGAGGTCCAGGCAACGCCCTTAACGGTCTTTTTCTTCAGCGATTCTGCCATTTCAATTCTAGTTTTGGTAACCTGATCATCAATCAGTTGCCGCCGCAGCGGACTTTAAACGATGCTGTTTACTCCATGAAATCGAGCACGTCCTGCACAGTCACGAATTCGCGCAGCTGCTCGCCGGTCAATTTCTTGTGGCACTCGTCGTCAATCATCACGATGAGTGACAGTTTGGACATCGAGTCATATTCCTCGATATCAGCCAGTACCATCTCGGGAGTCAACGTGTTCTCGTCCAGTTCAAGCACATCTTCAATCATGTGCAACTTTTCTTCGTTAGTCATAATCTAAATCTCTGATAATTATATTATTAAATACTTCTATTTATTCAAACAGTCCATCGTCAAAGTACTCGTCCGTCTCAATGATGGGCAGCACGTCACGCGCATCCAGGCTAATGATGCCGGCAGCCCACGACAGGCCCACGCCATAGCCGCACACCAGGGCCTTCAACCGCTGGCTATCGTCCACCTCGCCATACTTCTTGACGAAGCACAGGGGGATGGAAGCTGCGCTCGTGTTGGCATAGCGGTCTATCGAGTAGATCACTTTGTCTTTGTCAAAGTGGGTGCGGCGCACGATCTGCTTCATGATCATCATGTTAGCCTGGTGCAATGCCATGCAGTCAAAGTTGTCGGGCGTCAAGTTCTTCGCTTCCAGCAGCTCGTTGATGAGCGCAGGGGCCTCGTTGATGGCGAAGTTGAACACGTCAATCTCGTCAAACACACCCTGGGTGTCGGGACGCTCGGGGTGCTTGCTGTAGCCATAGGGGCGAAGGATCGCCTTGTAGCCCGAACCATCGGTCCTTGAGGCAATGGTCATGGGCGAGGCGCCTTCCTCCTTGACCAGCAACGTGGCAGCGCTGGCATCGCCAAACAGGTTGCGCGAGTTGTCGCTGCGAACGCCCTTCGATGGCGTGTCGCCTGCCAGCAACAGACCGTAACGGGCATTACCCGTCTGCATCAGCGAGGCGACGATGTTCAAGCCATACACATAGCCAGAGCAACCCAAGTTCACATCAAAGGCGATGCAGTTCTTCGACAAGCCCAGCCTGTCTTGCAGCACACAGGCCGTCGATGGTACGCGGTAGTCCGGGTACTGAGTCGCAAACACCAGCACACCGATTTCACCTTTGTCTATACCCTTGGCATCAATAATGCGCTGGGCGGCCACTTGAGCCAGGTCGGCAGCCGTCTGACGCGGCCCGCACTCATAGTGCCCCTGCACGCTCGTCGTCTTCACGAACTTGTCGAGCGTGGCGTCATTCTCACCGTTCTTGAGTGATTCAATCGACACCCAGTTGGTCGATACCGCACATGCGACACCCTTTATCGCAATACTATTTAATTCATTGATAATCATATATTAGTATCTAGTTTCTTGTCCCTTATTACTAAAGTTTGGCCTAAAACCGTCTTAAATCTCTCTAAACCCTAAACTCTAAACCTCAAGTTTTGGGAGTTTTTCCAAAACTTGAATCACGTGGACATTTTGCCGCCATCCACGGTCAGGCAGGTGCCCGTAATCATCCTCGCCTTGTCACTCAGCAGGAACGCTATCGAATTGGCGATGTCCTCAGGCTCACACACGCCCAAGAATTGACGTATGGCATTGATCTTGTAGCTATCGGTATCCTGGGCATAGCTTTCATATTGGCGCCTCATGCTGGTGTTGGTCGCACCAGGAGCAACAGCATTCACACGGATGCCTTTCCCGCCCAGCTCCACTGCCATGCACTTCACGGCGGCATTCATCGCCGCCTTAGACGATGTGTAGGCCACTTTGGTCGGCGCACCATAGAACGCGCCTATCGACGACACGCCCACAATGCTCATCCCAGGGTTGAAGGCTTTGCGCTTAGTTAGGCAACGCACGATTTCAACAAACGAGAAAAAGTTCACATTCATCACATCCACCATATAAGGATACTTCGACATCTTCAAGGGGCGTACCTCACCAGTGCCCGCACAATGCACAAAGCCGTCCACCGGCCCGCATTGCTTGATGATATCGTCAATGACTGGTTCAATGCCCTCGATGTGCCCAAAGTCACACACACGGTAGCAATGCCCCTCGCCATTCAGTTGCTGGCACAGCTGCACCAGTGCTTCCTCGTTAAGGTCCAGTGCGATAACCTGTGCCCCACCCTGAGCCAACATGGCTGACAAAGCCTTGCCCATGCCTCCACAAGCCCCGGCAACAACTATTTTTTTACCTTGAAGATCAAGAAATCCAGCCTCCATCAATCTCTTTAGTTTTTATTTACTATATGCTCAAACCAGTGGTTTTTACCCACCATGTCCCACGTTTGTATCAATTCATATCCAGCAGGGAAATTGATTTCAATAAATTCCACCCTATCAGGAAGGATGGCAAAGTCTAATCCAGCATAAACGATTTTCTTGTTGTCACTGATGATTTCCTTAGCCAATGCACAGATCTCTTTAAAACGCGGGATTTCAAAACCAGGCATAATCTTGTCGGTTCCTGGATGAATCACATACTTATTGCCAGCAGCATCCACACCGGGATAAGCAATAATGCCAGTTTCAACATCCACAGGATAACCCACGCCACCTGCACACCAGTTATCAACGACCGCCCCACCTCGACCACAGCGCAAGAAGGCACACATAATCTGAACTTCGCCCTGAGCATTCACAAGAGTAAACAGACGCATCGTATTAAGAGAAGTCGCATTAATTGTGTTCAATTCTTCACAATTCACACACAGTTCTTCTAGCAGATACGCGTTCTGCTGTTTGTGCTCCATCAGCTTGGCAACGGCAGCGTTATCATTGGCATTAAGGGCATAAATGCCTTTGCCTTTGTCTGAGGACACTGGCTTGACAATCACTTTTCCGTGCTTATCCACAAATTCCCGAATCTGGCTCTCGGGAGTGCCAGCATCGGCCAGTATCCAATCCCGATGGATATATTTGGCATAAATCTCATACATGGACGCCTTGTCTATCAAGCTGAAAAAGGTTTCCTTGTCAAGATGCTTGACCAGATTAAAATATCGGCGCAGCGTGAAGAACGTATTCTTTTCCCTGCCGTTTTTCTTGAAAAACTCAAATTCCACATAATCTCGGCAATGCATGGCTCCGTACATGAGGTTGCTCCAAATCATGTCAACCCAGTAGCACAACCTGCTGCCGCCGTATTTTGCAGACAATTCTCCTGACGTTTTCCAAGCATATTTTGAAAAAGTTCTGATTTGTTTAATGCTGTACAACTTATAGTCATACAACATCTGAGCTCGCTTTAGAGAATCGCTGCTGATAGTCCGCATCCTATTGCATGGATTTGAGGATGGCATTTAATGTATAGGCATTCTTGAACACGTCATCTAGCACCTCGCGCGTCAGTTCCCTGTAAATCGGTCCGTTGCAGAGCTGATGAATGTCCAATCCACCAGCAAAGTTCATCTCTATAATCAAGGGGTGACCACTCTCGTCAATTGCCAAATCCCAAGAAACCAGTCTTGACATGATGCTGATTCGTTTAGCGAGGTATTTCACCATCTCGATACACTCATCAAAGTTTGGTATCATCACGCTCTCAAATATCGTGCCTGATGGATGCTTCTCATATCTATTGGCCTGATAATCAAAAGCCTCATTCTTCAGCTGTCCGTTTGACTTGATGCCGCTCCCGATGCCGCCATTGGTGAAATTATCAACTTTTGAGCCTTCAATGCCCATTCTGATACAGCTTGACAGCACATGCACCTTACCATGGAGCATCAATGTCATGATGCGGATAGTATTCAGGCTCGAGGCATTGAGTCGGCTCAGTTCGGGATGCTGCTTTACCACTTCCTGGCACACAACATCTCCACTACTCTGCAGATAATCCCTGAGTTCTTTCTCGTCATTCCTGACTGAATTCCAAAACAGTAGGCCACGGCCACTTCGAGTGAATCGAGAAGGTTTAACAATCACCTCGCCCTGTTCTCTAGACATGGCAAGCACATCATCGAGCGCAATCTCATCATATTTCTCATCAAGCAATACGCCTTTCACTTTCCTGAAGATTGTCTTGGGCCTCTTGACGTCATGATAATACAGGTCATACAGGTTCTTGTCATCGGTTGGAAAAGAGTGTTGCGGATTGCCGAAATACTCATCGATAAATAGGGCATAAAAATCCTCAGGCATATACTCACAAAGTCTTTCTCCCTCTCGCAGCACCTTTTTATACACGTCATAGTACCTGTAATCGATAAACTCGGCACGCTGCTCAGGCGTGAGATAGGGTGCCCAAAAGGCATCGATTTCCTCACGTTCACTTACACTGATGGGGGTAGAATTCTTCAGCTTGTTGTCCAGGCAATCCCGGCCATAGGCCAAACGATGCGCTAATACCCTGTGATAGTATGCCTTCCGTTTGTCAAACGAAACGCTGCTCTCACCAGGAAAGGGTTTCAATTCAAAATCCTTCATGATTTATTGTAATGATTTGATGATGGAATTTAACGTAAAACTCTTGCTGAAAACTTCAGACAAGACCTTATCAGTCATTTTTCCAAAAAATGGTCCATTGCACAACTGATGAAAGTCCATTTGCCCTCTCGAATTATTAAATTCTATTAAAAATGGATGACCAGATTCGCCAATTGCTAAATCCCATGACATCAATCTAGAGGTCGATGATAGTCTCTCCGCCAGTGAGGTTGAGTATTCGAGACACTTTGAAAAATCAGGGATTCTCACACTCTCAAAAGCCGTTCCTTGAGGATGCTTCAAAAACTTATTGCCCAGCATGTCGAAAGCAACATTTTTCAATCTACCGTCAGGCATGATTCCGCACACGATGCCTCCACTGCTGGCATTATCCACTCTTGAGCCATTAATGCCCATCCTCAACACACTTGACAACACATGGACTTGATCATCAAATAACAGTGTCATCACCCTTACGGTATTCACACTACTGGAATTGAGCCGATTGAGTTCGTCATGCTGCTTGAGGACCTCCTGGCAGACGATGTTGGTCGAGGAATTCAGGAAGTCAATTAATTCCTGTTTTTCATTTACACCATTTTTCCAAAACTTCACACCGGCCCCGCCTGCAGAGAATTTTGCTACCTTTAGTATGACTTCATCTGTTTCGCATGCCATTTCGATGGCACGATCCATTGAAATCGGCCTATAATCTTCATCCAGATAGGAGTTAAGGATTTTGCGGAATATAGTCTTAGGTCGAGGCACATCATGGAAATACAAGTCATAGAGGTTCTTGTCATCAATTGGCCTTGTGTGCTGCGGATTGGTGAAATACTCATCTATGAACGCCTGATAAAACAAATCGGGCATATAATTGCACAAGCGTTCACCATCCTTCAAGACATTCTTATAAAACTCATAATACCTGTAATCCAAGAATTTTTCTTTCAGATCGCCTGGCAGATATTTATCCCAAAATGAATCTATATCCTGTTTTTCCTCCGAAGTCAAAGGAACCAAATTCAACGATTTTTCTTGAATCGATTTTTTCTGATAGTCGATGCGCGGTTTTACTTCCCTAATAAAGTAAACCTTTCGTTTCAACACAGATATCTCATCCTCGCCAGGATAGGGTTTTATATCAAAGTCTATCATCAGTTTTTGAATGATTTAATGATTGATTTCAACGTATAACTGTTGGTAAAAACATCCTTCAAAACGTCTTCGGTCAAATCACCAAAAATCGGGCCATTGCACAACTGATGGAAATCCAGTTGTCCATGAGAAATATTGAATTCTATCAAAATAGGCTCGCCAGATTCCCCAACAGCAAAGTCCCACGAGATCAGTCTTGACATAGATGAGAACCGCTCCGCTAATGAAATGGACAAATCAATAAAGTAAGAGAAATTAGGGATTGTTACACTCTCAAAATTCGTCCCTTGAGGATGCTTTAAATACCTATTGCCCATTGTATCAAAAGCCTCCCCTTTTAATTGTCCAGTCTCATGGATACCGCAAACGATTCCGCCACTGGAAGCATTATCCACTCTTGAGCCATTCACACCCATCCGCAGGACACTTGACAGGACATGAACCTGATTATCGAAAAACAGTGTCAACACTCTAACAGTATTGATACTACTAGGATTAAGCCTACTCAATTCTGCATGCTGCTTGATTACCTCTTGACAAGTAACATTAGCTGAATCGTCACAGAAATCAATGATTTCATGCTTGTCGTTTATAGACTTATTCCAAAACTTTACACCTTTTCCTGCGCATGAGTACTTTCCGACTTTTAATATAACCTCTTCAGCACCAAGAGCCGCTTCAATGGCATATTCTTGGGTGATGATCCTATAATTCGCATCCAGATAGGAGTCGCGGATTTTGCGGAAGATCGTCTTCGGCTGAGGCACATCATGGAAATAAACATCATACAGATTCTTGTCATCAAATGGCCTTGTGTGCTGAGGATCTGTGAAGTATTCATCAATGAATGCCTCATAAAAGTTATCGGGTATATAGTCACACAAACGTTCTCTAGCCTTTTTTACTGTCTTATAGAATTCATAAAACCGGTAATCAAGGAATGACTCCTTTAAACATCCAGGAAGATATCGGCCCCAAAAAGCATCAATCTCTGCTTTCTCTTGCGGAGTTAATGCCATCGCATTCGATAATTTCTTCAGAATCTCTTTATTCTGATAATCAATGCGATATTGCACCTCCCTCAGGAAATATACCCTTCTTTTCCAATAGGATAATTCGTCCTCTCCAGGATAAGGTTTTATAAAGTCTATCATCAGTTCTTGAACGATTTAATGATGGATTTCAATGTGTAACTATTGGCAAAGACATCCGCCAGCACATCTTCGGTCAATTCTCCAAATATTGGGCCATTGCAAAACTGATGGAAATCCAACTCGCCGAAGGTCAGATTAAACTCAATTAACAATGGATGGCCAGCTTCGTCAATTGCTAGGTCCCAAGATATTAATCGAGAGAGTGAGGAAAATCTTTTCGCCAAGTTCATGACAAGCTCAGTACATTCGTTAAAGTTAGGTATCTTTACACTCTCAAATTCTAGGCCTTGAGGATGTACCGGGAACCTCTTGCCATAGGTATTATATGCCTCATTCTTAAGTTGTCCATCGGGCTTTATACCGCAAACGATGCCACCTTGACTGGCATTATCAACCCTAGAACCATTGACTCCCATTCTCAGTACACGGGACAAAACATGGACTTGCCCCTTGAATACTAATGTCATGATACGAACAGTATTGACACTTGTTGGATTAATACGACTCAACTCGGCATGCTGCTTGATCATCCGCTGGCAAACTACATCAGGAGACTCATTAAGAAAATCCAACAAATCTTTCTCAGACTGCTGAGCATTCCAAATCATAATACCCTTTCCTGCCATAGAAAACTTCCCTTTCTTCAAGATTACCTCATTTTCAGCTTTACACCTGTCAATGGCTTCTCTTAATGAAATTTCATGATAGTTTCCATCAAGGATAAAATCGCTGGTTTTCCTAAAGATCGTTTCCGGTCTATTCACATCATGAAAATACAGGTCGTACAGGTTCTTGTCATCACAAGGAAACGAATGCTGAGGGTTGGTGTAGTAATCATCAATAAAAGTTTGGTAGAAAGAATCGGGTATATAATAACAGAGGTGTTCGCCTGGAGTCAATACGTTATTATAAATATCATAATATCCATAATCCACTATATGGTTCCTCAAATCCTCAGACAAATAACGTCCCCAAAAAGCGTCTATTAATTCTTTATCTCTAGCACTTATAGGTTTATTATTGTTGACTAATGCTTTCGGTATATACCATGAACTCAAATCCTTACGTCGCCTGAGTATCCTGATAAAGTAAGCTTTTCTTTTGATAAAAGCATCCTTGTCCTCGCCAGGATAGGGTCTTAATTCAAAATCTATCATATTTTATCGGAATGACTTAATAATTGAATTTAACGTATAACTGTTGGCAAATACTTCTTTTAATACCTCATTGGCCAAATCACCCAACAACGGCCCATTTGGAATTTGCAGAGATTCCGTTCCTGTCCATGTTAAATTGCATTCAATGAATACCGGATGACCAGCCTCGTTGATAGCCAAATCCCACGAAATCAACCTTGAGATGGAGCTCATTCGCTTGGCCAATGATTTCACCAAGTCGATGCACTCATAGTAATTGGGGATGGTTACGCTATTGAACATCACACCAAGAGGATGAACCGTGAACTTATCGCCAAAAACATTCCAAGCCACATCCTTCAATTGTCCATTGGGCTTGATACCACACACGATGCCTCCTTGGCTGGCATTGTCAAGCCGTGAACCATTACGCCCCATACGAACTATAGCCGATAGGACATGGACTTCGCCTTGGAACAATAATGTGAAAATTCTGATGGTATTGACACTAGTCGGATTCAAACGGCTTAACTCACTATGCTGCTTGAGCATGGCTTGACAAATGATGTAATTTGCAGACTGCAGGAATTCCACTAACTTTGCTTCATCATCACGCTCCGAATTCCAAATCAAAATGCCACTACCAGCCATCGAAAACTTTGCAACCTTGCAGATGACCTCAGGTTGAGCTTTAGCAATCCTGATGATCTCGTTCAATGAAATCTCATTGAATTCGGAATCTAAATATATATTCTTGATTTTCCTAAAAAGCACCTTAGGCCGTTCCACGTCATGGAAATACAAATCATATATATTCTTGTCATCACAAGGCCTAGACTCCTGAGGGTTGGTAAAATAGTCGTCAATGAATGTCTTAAAAAAAGAATCCGGCATATACTTAAACAGGTCATCTTCCTCTGATTTAAGCCCTTTGTAAGCTTCATAATACCTGTAATCAACAACCTCGTCACGCAGCGCTACAGGAAGATAAGGTGCCCAGATATCATCAATCCGCTTCTTTTCATTAGCATCAAGAGGAACAGCCTTTTTTACCATTTCCCTTATTCGATAATCTCCTCCTACAAAGCGAATTCTTAAAAGCCTATTAAAATAGACTTTCCTCTTTTCGAAAGAAAATTCGTCTTCTCCGGGATAGGGCCTAATAATGTCGTCTATCATATGCTATTGATATGATTTGATGATGGAATTCAACGTGTAGCTGTTGGCAAAAACCTCATCAAAAATAGGTTTAGTCATGTCACCATAAATTGAACCATTACATAACTGATGAACATCAATACCACCACGGGACAAATTAAACTCTACGATTAAAGGATTACCAGCCTCATCTATCGCAAAATCCCATGAGATTTGCCTTGAAACCATTGCAAATCTTTTTGCAAATATTTTCACGATATCTACACATTGGCTGTAGCTGGGTACTATAACGCTTTCAAAAGCCGTCCCTAATGGATGCTGTTCGTATTTATTGGCACACACATCATAGGCGACATTTTTTAACTGACCATTGGGCTTGATGCCAGCCGCAATACCACCATTAGTGAAGTTATCAACTCTAGCTGTATTCGTCCCCATTCTCAAGACACTCGACAATAGATGCACCTCATTGTCGAAAAGTAATGTCATGATCCTAACAGAGTTAACACTATTTACGCTCAATCGATTAAGCTCATTATGCTGCTTGATGATTTCTTGGCAGATTACAAATTTGATGTTCTGCAGATAATCCAATAATTTGTCTAAACCATCTGTTTCTGCTCTCCAAAATAATATACCTCTACCACCCGTTGTGAACCTTGCTGGCTTTAATACAACTTCCCCACAATCCCGGCATCTATTTATTACCTCTTTAATTGTCAATTCCTTATAATCCTCATCTAAAAATAAGCCTTTTATATATCTAAATACTGTTTTAGGTCGCTTGAGATCATGAAAATACATGTCATACAAGTTCTTATCATCACATGGCATTGAATCTTGAGGATTAGTAAAATAGTCATCCACAAATGGCTGGAAAAAAGTATCGGGTATGTATTGATAGATAGGTTCACCCTGTCGTCTAGCACAATTATACATGTCATAATAACGATAGTCGATCAATTTCGTTTGAAGTTCTGGAGACATATATTGATCCCAAAACTCGTCAAGTTCTTCACGATCTTGAGCCGTAATGGGGACTGCATTGTGCAATTTTCTCTCTAAATTCATTGTGCTAAATTCAAAACGATTCTTTAAGATCCTTATATAATAGGCTTTTCGTTTTGCAAAAGATTCTTCACTTTCACCAGAAAACGGTTTGATAATGTCGTATGTCATAGATTTTATATAAATGATTTAATGACAGAATTTAACGTATAGCTGTTGGCAAACACATCCGCCAGAACCTCTTCGGTCAAGGCACCAAAAATAGGGCCATTGCACAACTGATGGAAATCCAATTCCCCAAAAGTAACATTGCTTTCAATCAATATTGGCTGACCATCTTCGCCAATGGCTAGGTCCCAAGAAATCAACCTTGACACCGAAGAAAACCTTTTGGCCAAAGTTGTCACCAGGTTAGTGCAATCGACATAATTGGGTATGACTATACTCTCAAACTCAGTTCCTTGAGGATGTTTATAGTATACGTTAGCTGCCGTGTCATAGGCCACATTCTTTAATTGGCCGTTTGGCTTGATACCGCACACAATGCCTCCACTGCTCGCATTGTCAACACGAGAGCCATTCCGGCCCATCCTCAAGACGCTCGACAGGATATTCACCTTGCCGTTAAACATGAAAGTCACTATTCTCAATGTATTCACGCTGGTCGGATTCACACGATTCAGCACTTCATGTTGACGAAGGACTTCTTGGCAAACGATTCTATCAGAACTGTTTAAAAATTCCATTAGTTGGTCCACGCTGGACGACTTGGCATCCCAGAACATCACCCCGTGACCTCCACCCGAGAACTTGGCAATCTTGAGAATCACCTCATTCCTGGATTTCGCCTTTTTCAACGCATCTTCCAGCGAAATCACTTCATAATTCTCGTCAAGGTATTGCCCCTTTGTTTTCCGGAAGACGGTTTTGGGCCTGTTGATGTCATGAAAGTACAGGTCATACAGATTTTTGTCATCACAGGGCTTGGATTCCTGGGGATTGCTGTAATAATCATCAATGAAAGTCTGATAAAATGAATCAGGTATATAATCCAACAGGTTTTCATCCTCTTTGATAACCGTCTTATAGACGCTGTAGTACCTGTAATCTATCAGCTTTTCACGAATCGACGGCGACAAATACCTGTCCCAAAACGCATCAATTGCTTTTGTTTCCGCAGCACTTAATGGGAGGTAATTAACATCTTGGTTGACAAGAACATAACATCCCACCCTCGTGCGAGGACCCAATATCCTATAATAATAGGCTTTGCGTTTGATATAGGACACCTCGTCCTCACCCGGATAATGCCTGATGATGTCGTCAATCATAATCGTTGTTTATTTCAGCTTTTGGATAAGGGACCAGATGGCTTCGGCCGAATTGAAGTTCTCGGGGTCGAGCTCGTTGATACGTATCTGGACACCGAAGGCGTCATCGATTTCGCTGATGATGGAAACAACGTCAAACGAGTCGAGAATGCCGTCGTCAATCAGTTCGGTCTCGTTCTCGAAATCCACGTCTGGGCGAATGCCCTTCATTATCTTTAACAGTTTATCCATAATAAAAAGGAAAACAACAATTTCGTTTATTTAGTTTAATTCGTAGTTCTGATGAGAGAGAGGGTGGATTTGCCCAAGTTGGTGAAGCCTTTTTTCTTGTACATGGCCACAGCGGCGGTGTTCTGCTGCTGCACCCACAGCATATAGCGGCTCTTGTCACTGGTGTGGTTGCGCTCGACGAAGGCGTCCACCAGCGCAGCCCCTACATGGTGACCTCGTGCCGCGGGCACGACGGCGACATGTGAAATCCAAGCGACGTTACGTTCCACGGTCTGATGCAGCGCCCCCACCCTGTTGCCGATGTTGTCCATCGCCACCAGGATGCTGTCGGTGGCAAGTAAACCGCCATAACTCTCTTCGGGGATGAAATCGCCGCTATAGCGGTCAAACGTCACATTGAACAGCTGGCATGCCCACTGCACCTCGCTCATGTCGAGTGCGGGCCGCACTGTGACCTCCTTGTTATCGCCTGCAGGGGCCAGATCCCGATAGACGGCCGCATACTGGTCGCGCACCAGGTTGGGATTGAAGCCCATGCGCTCGAGGAAAACCACCTCGGCCTTGGGGTAACGCGCCGGGCCACGATACAGGATTTCGGTTACCACATCACCGGGGAATTGAGGCTTATCGTCAGCCTCCAGGTCATTGAGGTAGTAGTACAGGCGATAGAAACCGTCTTTACTCTCCAGCAGGTAGGCATTGTTGTTAGTCCATTCAGCCGACAGCAGTCCACGGGCAATCAGCCCTTCGGCACGAGCTTGCAGATAGTCATTACTAAAGCATCCCAGGCGGCGGTAGCGCTCGGCAATGCTGTTATACTGTTCTATTGTGGTCAACTGCTCCATAATTACTTAAAAACAACTGAAGAATCTAAGTGTTCTGAAAATCAGATTGATCAGAACAATCTGTTGTTAAACTGGAACAAGATCCTATTGTTGTTTTAGTTCTTGGTAGTTGTGCTTGAGGACGATGCGGTCGATCTTGCCGTTCATGTTGTGGGGCATGGCATCAATGCGGTTGATGACGTTAGGGAACATGTACTTAGGCAATTTGTCCTTCACCAGATTGATAATGTCGAGTTCATCGCCGCTGGCCGTGGTGTAATACAGCACGATTTTGTCCTCCTCGCTGTCGTGTATGCAGGCGGCACCCGTCACGCCGTCAAGGGCGTTGACGGCCACCTCAATCTCGCCTAACTCGATGCGATTACCGTTGTGCTTGACCTGGAAGTCCTTGCGGGACACAAACTCCAGTTCACCGCAGCGGTTATACTTCACGATGTCACCCGTGCGGTAAATCTTGTCCTCATAAAGGTTGTGCAGCGGATTCTGCACAAAAGCATCCCGAGTCTTTTCCACATTATTATAATAGCCCAGGGCCACTCCCGTGCCACGCACGCACAACTCGCCCGGCTCGTCGATGCCCACCAGCTTGCCCTCGTCGTTGAAGACGAGCACCTGCATGTTCTCGCAAGGACGCCCAATGGGGATGTACTCGTCGTCACTAAAATCGCGGTCCACCACATAGTAGGTGCAATCGACGGTGATCTCGGTGGGACCGTACAGATTGATGAACTGAACCCCTGGCAATTTGCTCATCCACACCTTCAACTGCTTGGCAGGCATGGCCTCGCCGGCAAAGAAAATGCGCCGCAGGTGCTGCGGAACATTATCGTCAAGGATGTTGCTGTTGCCCACCAGCACGATGGCCGACGTCGCCCACAGGATGGTGGTGATTTGACGCTCGTTCAAGAGCTGGATGAGCAACTTGGGGAAGGTGAAATATTTCTTGCCGATGACGTTCAACGTGGCACCGGTCTTGAGACAGATGTAGATATCCTTGACCGAGCCGTCGAAATAGAACGGCGTCTGGTTGCCCAGCGCATCGGTCTCGTCAAAGCCAAAACGTCCCACAAGCCACTCGGCCAGGTCAATCACACCACGATGGCTGACGACAACCCCTTTGGGCACTCCCGTCGAGCCGCTGGTGAAGATGGCATACAACGGATCGGTGTCAATCATCTGCCCACGAATGCCAGACAACAGCGCCTCATCGACGTCCTGACCGATAACGGTATTGTAATCTATAATTACGCCCTGAAAACCGATGGATTGCAACACCTGAGCATCCTTGTCAGTCACTGTGATGGCGGCAACGGGATCGAGCACGTCAACGATGAGGCGGATGCGCTCACTGGGCATCTTATTGTCGATGGGCACATAGAAATTGCCGCTCTCGACCACGCCCATAAAACCAACCAGACACTCCACCTTACGGTCAACAAACACCAGCACGGGACGGCGCACGGCGCTAGTCTGGCGGGCGACTTGGGTGCCGATAGCCTGCGCCATCGACAGCCACTGGGCAAAGGTGAGGGCAGTCTTGTCGTCAGCCAGCGCCATTTTATCAGGAAAACGGCGGGCTGTATCCTCAAGATATGACAGGACGTTATAAATCATTGGGATTCTATGCGATACCTTCAAGTGTCTATTTCACTAAACTCTAAGCCTAAACTCTAAACTCTAAACTTCAAGTCATGAAAAACATGACTTGAATATATCACTTTTTCTCGTAGAGTTGGTTGGGATTGGTGATGAGGCCTTCGGTATAGATCTCGTCATCCTCCATAATGGGCAGGATGTCATCGGTATTGATCTCGAATGACGTCGCACCCAGCGAGATACCGATGCCGAAGCCGCATGCCATCACCTTGATGGTCTTGTTATCGTTTCCAGCGCCATAGACGTCGCATAGCGACACAATGGCCGATGCACCTGACGTGTTGCCATAGCGGTCGAGCGTGATGGGCAGGCGCTCAAAGGGTATCTTGGTCTTTTTGGCAATCTGCTTGAGGATATACAGGTTGGCCTGGTGAAAGGCAAAGCAGTCATAGTCGTCAGGACCAGTCGCTGTCTGCTTCCAGAAGTCCTTAATCAATCGAGGCACATCAAAGATGGTGAACGTGAACACCGACGTGCCTTGGATGAAGGAATTCATCAAGGTGCGCTCGTTGCCATCGGCGCACATTACGACCTCTTCGCTGGCATGCAGGTTGCGGTAACCACCACCAGGAATAATCATATACTTAAAACCAGAACCGTCGCTGCGCACCAGCGCCTTAATCTGGTCGGCTTCGTTTTGCGTCTTTTCGAGCAACATCACTGCTCCTGCCTCGCCAAAGAGCATGGCCGAACTGCGGTCATGAGGATTTACCGACTTGCCAGCCGTGTCGCCCACAAACAGCAGACCATATTTCATGTCGCTGGTGCTCATAATAGACGCCATCGTCTGCATGCCTACCACTAGCGATGAACAACCAAGGCTGATGTCATAGCACACGGCCTCCTCGGGCACGCCCAATCGATGCTGCAGCACAAACGCTGTTGACGGACGGCGATAGTCGGGACTGTGTGAAGAGAAGAGCAAGGCCCCGATTTCCTCAGGTTTGATGCCCTTATGAGCCAATAGCTCGCAGGCGGCACGATAGCCCAGGTCAGAGCATGTCTGGTGTTCAAGGGTTCTGTGCGATGCCTTCACGCCGGTCATCGCCATGAACTTATCTACTTCCTCATCACCGAAAACGGGCTTATAGGATTCGGTCTTGACCTCATTCTTGGGCACGGCACATGCCACGCCAGCCACCTTAATATGATTAAACTCAAAAAAAGCCATTATCTATCTTAAACTGTGTATCCACCATCAATCACCAGCGAATGTCCGGTAACCCATGATGATGCATTGGACAACAAATAAACGATGCCGTGAGCGATGTCTTCGGGCTCACCATATCGCTTGAGCGGATACTTCTGCATATCGGCCTGATGCTGCTCCTCGCTGACTGCCCCTCCCTGTATGAGGCGTGTATTCACCATGCCAGGGCAAACACTGTTGACACGAATCTGTTTGGAAGCCAGTTCCAGTGCGCAGAATCGCATAGCGGAATTTAACGCAGCCTTGGAAGCGCCATAAATGCTATTACCAATGGTGATAGCATCAACTCCGCCAATCGATGAGACAAATACTACAGATGAGCCATCCGCTAGTTTTCTCTTTTTCAATATCAGCCGCAATAACTCAACGGGAGCAAAATAGTTGATCTCGAAAATGGGATCAATCTTCTTTCTATCTGCCATTTTGAAAGGCACGACCGTACCCTGGCCAGCACACAACACGACACCGTCAACAACGGGCAACTGTGAGAGCAGGTTTTCAACTTGGTCGGCTTGCGTCAAGTCAGCAATAATAGACTGATGTCCCTCTCCCTGCAACTCATGCAGGACTTCGTCCAACCTTTCGGTGTCACGGCCTGTAATTATCATGCGTGAACCCATACGGGAGCACTCAATAGCCGTAGTGCGCCCAATTCCCGACGATGCTCCGGTCACCAGAATCCTGCGACCATCAAGAGAAAATGGGTTAAATCCTTCCATTTATAAATCGAATTTCTTAGCTGGATTGCCAAACACCTTAATGCCTGGTTTGACATTATTGAACACGATGCTGCCAGCACAAACGTACGCATCATCGCCCACCTTGCGTTTATTCATGATAACGGCATGGCTACCTACAAACACGCGCTTTCCCAACTGGGCATTGGTGATGTTGGCATAACCCGTAACCGTCGAGAAATCACCAATAACAGCATCTTGCCCCACCATCGAACCAGCCAGATTGACAAAATCTCCCAGGATAGCATTGTCACCAATCGAAGAACGGCCACCAACAATACAGCCTTCTCCCATGGTCACATAATCGGAGATAAGGGCTAGTGGATGTATCAAGCAAACAAACTGAGCACCCTTAGCCTTAAGAATATTGGCTATCTTTTCCTTTCCTTCTGGAGAAGAAACACCCATAACAAACACCTCGTTCTCTGAAGGTTGCCAGTCCTTGATGGTACCTATAATGCCATGACTGCATTTCACGCCGTCAAGGGCATTAGGAATATCATTAATAAACCCCCTAATATTCCATTGGGGATTGACCTCATTTATAGCCTTTGCTAATCCTAATGCCTCGCGGCCAAATCCACCTGCACCAGCTATAATCAAATCTTTCATATCAATTCAACAATCATTTTCATGTCACCCTCGCCATAACGCTGGTCGATGGGGATGGGTAACAACTGCTGGGTTAAAGGATGTTCAGTAGTGTTCTTGTCACACCAATCCAACACGTTGGGCCAATAGGTGGCAACATACACTTTATTCTCGATGAGACGTTGCCTAAGTTGAATGTCTGTGATGAAAAAAGGATAAACCATGGGTACGGCATCCGTAGTAAGTAATAAAGAAATACCGTTCTTGTTACTAAGAACCTCGTCTAGTCGCAGATAGTTCTTTCTGCGACATTCCGCTATCCCACTATAGTCAATCGACGCCATGATGCGGTGAGTCAAGAGAGACATTTGCCTAATGGGATTATTCTTCAGGCTCTCGTCTGTTTCACGAAAATCGACATATGCGTCCTCTGCCGATACATCAATCCGTTTAAGCAGATGTGTCATCCGTTCCCATGAATGGTCTTGCTCCAAATCTACATCTAGTACTTGGTCACAGTAAAGATAAGCACCATCGGGCACACCAAAGAACTTGCGGCAACTATAAAAAGTGTCTATACCGCTTATTGGCGGTGCATAGAATGCTTGGGTATTATCGACAATCAACTGTTTTCCATATCGTTTAGCCAAACTCTCGACATGGTCTTGTTTTAGACCGAAATAGTTGATATAGAGGATTGCCTCATCTGAATTCAACGATTCCTGAAATTCTACTTCTAGATTTGAATTGATGTGATAAAACGTATAGTTGATGCGCAGTTTACTGAAGGGTTCAAGCAGTACATCACAGGAATAATACGGCAGATAAACCCGTTTGTAGCCACGCACCCGCAGGATATATTCCAAAGCATTGCGCCCCGTATTCAAGGCTATGGCATTGCTATGGTACTCTACACCTTGTGGCAGTTCGAGTTCAAAGTATCCGCCGATAGATTTACGCTGATTTATCATGAGACAATGACCTTGACATGTCGTTTGGCCAGATTGATGATACGAGCCACATCATCTTGGGAATTAGCCTTGAAAGCTAGTGTCCCGATGGCCATATTGGCCCCAGTAAAAGTTTCCACTTTTGCACCAGGCTTAACCCATAGGTCTTCCTCAACCAAAAAAGATTTGAGTTCAGGTGAAATCTCCAATCGAGAAAAAAGACCAGGCTGGTTGGCGTGAAGAATTATTTCAACAATATGGGTGCCACATGCGTCTGAGCCCTGTGAAATGGGTTGGAATTCCTCCCTAACAGCAGCTAGAGTCGCTCGTTCAATAATGTCCTCGCCTGTGACGTATTTCAACATCTCTGCGAGGCGGTTGCCTCCTGCACGAGGCGAGACTTCCATAATGTATGCCTTACCATTAGTGCACAATCGTGTTTCAATGTTGTACAATCCCGTCTTCATGTCCAACAGGGTGAGCAAACGTTGCAATTCGGACCTCAATTCGTCCTGAACATCCAGGGACATGGATGACGGCCAACTATAGGCAGCAGGGGTATACTCATTCTCGGCATCATCATCAAAATATTGATTGTTGAACGTACAGAATACCAACTCACCATCTACCGAAAAACTATCAGTATCAGATGAAAAGCCTGCTTTTTCCAGGAAGTCCTCGATGATGTAGTGCCGGGAGGGAGAGCAGTCGATGGCATGGGCGATGGCAGCAGGGAGGTCGGCGGGGTCGTCAACGCGAGTGACGCCTTTGCTGCCGGCGCTGTCCACGGGCTTGACGATAACTGGCCAGTTAAAGTAATCTATATCCTGCAGGGTATCGTCACCCTCGCTGTATCCGCGTGCATTGGGCACGTTGAAGCCGTTATCGGCAAGGAACTTACGGAACCTGGATTTGTCCTGAAGGATGCAGGCGGCCTCATAGCTGCACTGGAACGGCAGGCCCATCTTCTCTGCCGTATAGGCGGCTGCCACGACTCCGGGATCGACGGCAAACGACATGATGCCGTCAATCTGCAGTTCCTGAGCCAAAGCAAGCACGGCGTCTTTGTCGATGATGCTCACATTGTGGTATTCATCGCTGTAACGGTGAGCTATATTGTCAGGCAGATAATCTACCGTTATGACGTGGATGCCATGACGATGCGCAGCCTCGATGACGGGCAACAGGTAGCGCAAGCCGCCCAGGAGCATCAGTTTCTTTTTCGCTTCAGCCATCGGAGTTACTTGTTAATGATGATATCGAGGATGCGGGTGAGGTCGGCATCGGTGAGTTCGTGATGCATGGGCAGGCAGATGACGGTGTCGGCCATGCGGGTGGCATTGGGCAGATTCTCGCGGGTGGCGCTGGGCAAGCCTTTGTAGGTGGAGAAGGTGCTGATGAGCGGGTAGAAGTAGCGGCGCGACAGGATGCCCTGCTCGCGCATCTTGAAATAGAGCTCATCGCGCGTCATACCATACTTGTCGGCATCGACAAAGATGGGAAAATAGCTATAGTTGTGGCGCACACCGGGCATGTCGTCCCAGAAGTCGATGCCCTCGACGGGACGCAACGCCGCGCGGTAACGGATAGCCACCTGATGGCGAGCCTCGATGCAGGCATCCACCTGTTGCAGGTTCAACAGGCCATAGGCGGCACGCATCTCGTCCATCTTTCCGTTAATGCCTGGCGCCACGACCTCCGTCTCGCCAGCGAAACCAAAGTTCTTAAGGAAGTCGATGCGCTGCTTCATCTTCTCGTCATGCATGACGAGCGCTCCGCCCTCGATGGTGTTATAGACCTTGGTGGCATGGAAACTCAAGGTGGACATGTCGCCCTCATTGAGGATGCTCTTGCCGTCCACCTCGATGCCAAAGGCATGGGCGGCGTCATAGATGACGCGCAAGCCATATTTGTCGGCAATCGCTTGAATCTCAGCGGTTCGGCAGGGCTTTCCATAGACGTGAACGGGCATGATCGCCGTTGTGCGCGGGGTGATGGCCGCCTCGATGCGATCAGGATCGATGCCGCCCGTTGCCGGGTCGATATCTACAAATACCGGCTTGATGCCATTCCACCAAATGGAATGGGTGGTGGCGACAAAGCTGTAAGGCGTGGTAATGACCTCGCCACTGATGTTAAGCGCCTGCAGCGCCGTAATGAGTGGCAAAGTACCATTGGTGAACAGGCTGATGTAAGGCACCTTGAGGTAGTCACACAGTGCCTGTTCCAGCCGTTTGTGGAAAGAGCCGTTATTGGTAATCCACTTGCTGTCCCAAATCTCGCGGAGCATCTGGTTGAACTCGTCGAGGTTGGGCAACAAAGGGGAAGTTACAGTGATCAAATCATTATTCATCGCTATCGTCAGTTGGAGATAAAACGGGGGTCACCGGGTCTTGTGGACCTGGCGAACCTGTGGAGAGTAGGCAATGCTGGCGACACTATCGCAGTAGTCATTATCAGCGAGTTACCTCTTTATGTCATGTTGCGCAGTGGCTCAATCGCCCATGGCTAGGGCGCTCGCCGCGCATAGTTTTAACTCGCAAAATTAACTTATTTTGCCGATATGCACAAGTATGATAATGAAAAAAACTAACCTTTGTTAATAAATCACCCTAAATGCCTAGCGAACGACGATAACAGCCCCATTTCGCCTTTAGAAGGCCGCATGTCAGTTCTTTGATTTTTACTAGTTTAATCCCCCTACCCCAAAACATCAATCCCACATGGAATCCAAACGCTAAAGAGCACCAGTGGCAATGCTTCATTATTCTGAATTTTTATTAATAATCCAGATCGGCCATCGAAATGCATGCTCCAACCGAGTGCTGATGCAAGGTGCCATAAGTTTGCGCCTCAACAGCAAGGCAACGAATCAATGCAAGCCCCCTCCCGTTCATTACTTATTGATATTTATCGGCCTCCATGGGGTTGCGGGTTTGGAATAAATGTTTACCTTTGCAGGTTGAAATGACAAATCACATTGACAAAACATCAGTAAAACGAAATAAAAACCAATGAGCGAAAACAATAACAATAGACGACTAAAAGTCGGCATCACTATCGGTGACACCAACGGCATCGGCATTGAAGTTGCCATTAAGGCCGTGTCCGTCCCCGAAATGATGGAAATGTGCATTCCAGTTATTTACGGATCAAGCAAGGTGGTCAGCTATCACCGCAACGCATGCAACCTGCCCAATTTCCAGATCAACCACACCAAGAGCGCCGAAAACCTCAAGGAAAATATGCCCAACCTGGTTGAATGCATCGACCAAGACGTCAAAATTGAGTTGGGATATCCCAGCAAGCAGGCTGGCCAAGCATCGTTCATGGCCCTTGAAGCTGCAGTGCGGGACCTCAAAACAGGCCTGATTGACGTGCTCGTCACCGGCCCCATCAGCAAAGACAATATCCAGAGCGAGCAATTCCACTTCACCGGCCACACTGACTATCTTGAAAGCGCTGCTGGTGAGGGAAACAAGGCATTGATGATTCTGTGCACCAACGGCCTGCGAGTGGCCCTTGCCACAATTCACCTACCCCTGTCTCAAGTCCCTGGCTCACTTACTATTGAGGGTATCCGCGAGAAACTGCGCATGTTCAACTTATCGTTGAAGCGCGATTTCAATATAGACGGGCCACGCATTGCCGTCCTGTCACTTAATCCTCACGCTGGCGAGAACGGCATGCTCGGAACAGAGGAGCGCGAAATCATCCTGCCAGCCATCCAACAGGCACTAGATGAAGATGGTGTTCAAAGCTTCGGGCCGTATGCTGCCGACGGCTTCTTCGGCGCCCGTCATTACCGCCGCTTTGACGGTGTGTTGGCGATGTATCACGACCAAGGGCTTGCCCCCTTCAAGACCATCGCCATGGACGAAGGAGTCAACTTTACGGCAGGTCTTCCCATCGTCCGCACCAGCCCAGACCACGGCACAGGCTATGACATTGCAGGCCAAGGAATTGCCAACGAGTCATCCATGCGTCATGCCATTTATACAGCCATTGACGTGTACCGCAACCGAATCCGTTACGATGAGGCAAAGCAGAACCCTTTGCCCAAACTTTTCCAGGACAAAGGACGCGACAACGTAAAGCTCGACCTGACTAAAGACGAATAAATATTAATATTATAATGTAATGTTATTTCCCCATGATCAAGGGCATCATTTTTGATTACGGCGGCACACTCGATAGCCGTGGCGTACACTGGAGTGAAGTGCTGTGGCAGGGTTACCTCCAGGCGGGTGTCCCCATTGACAAGGAGACATTCCGCAATGCATACGTTGAGGGAGAACGTGCCTTGGCACGCGAGCGCATCATCCTGCCTCAAGACGATTTTCTCACCCTGCTGCGCAAGAAAGTAGCACTGGAAATCAGCCACCTGCCTTTAACACCCGATGAAACAGTTACAGACCAGTGGGTAGATGAGATTTCTACGTATTGCGACAACGCCGCCCGTTCCTGCATCAACGAAGCCCTCCCCATGCTGGAACAGTTGCACGAACGTTACCCGATGATGCTGGTGAGCAACTTCTACGGCAATATTGATGAAGTATTGCGATCCTATGGCATACGGCACATGTTCAAGGGAATCATCGAGAGCGCTGTCGTGGGAATACGCAAACCCAACCCCACCCTGTTCAAGTTAGGTGTTGATGCGCTGGAGTTAGAGCCCAGCGAAGTGCTCGTCGTGGGTGACAGCCTACGCAAAGACATTGAGCCGGCCGAGAAATTGGGCTGTCACGTCTTGTGGCTCAAAGGCAAAGGCTGGACCGAGGAAGAAGACCGTCAAACCCACCCCAACACCATCACGCGCATTACCGAGGTAATGGATTGGCTGGAGAGATTCTGACACAAAACCGCTTTACTGAACTTAAGACCTAATTATAAAATATGAACTACGCTATCATAGCTGCCGGAGAAGGCTCGCGACTGGCCCAAGAAGGTGTTACAAAGCCAAAGCCTCTTGTTGAATTACAAGGTGAGCCCATGATTGGAAGGCTGATCAACATCATGCTGAGGTGCAACGCCGAGAGCATCAGCATCATTGTTAATGAGCACATGACCGAGGTGCGAGAGTATCTCGAGAACCTTGAATTACCCGTGCCACTCAATCTTGTCGTCAAGACAACGCCTAGTTCGATGCACAGTTTGTGGCATCTGAGCAAAGTCATTCCCAAGGGTAAATTCTGCTTGACGACCGTGGACACGATATTCAAGGAAGAGGACTTTAAAGGCTATATTGACGCCTTTGAGGCCGACACCGAACACGACGGAATGTGGGCGGTGACCCCCTTCATCGATGATGAAAAGCCCCTGTGGGTCGATGTCGATGAGGAAATGAACATTACGGCTTTCCGTGATAAAGGATGGGTGGGCGCAAAATATGTATCAGGTGGCGTTTATGCAATGACCGATGGGGCTTTTGGCGTGCTTGATGACTGCATCGAGCAAGGCATCAGCAGGATGCGCAATTTCCAACGAGCTCTCGTGAAAGCCGGCCAACGCCTGAAAGCCTACAGCATCGACAAAATTGTTGACGTGGACCACGCCGGAGACATTGCAACAGCCGAGGCCTTCCTAAATCAGTAACCGTTTTGAGGATGGTTCCGGTATCATTCAGCACATAATCTCATGTCATTTCTAAAAAAATGTTATTGGAGCCACCGATAACGAAAAACAACTCAAAAACCACTATTTTTCTATTCATTTTCGTTGAGGTGACGTTAACATTATTTAGTGTTTTGGATTAAATATTGCCTAAATTTTAGGAATTTTATAAATTCGGACCTTCTTTTAATTATTTTAAATATAATTTACTAATTATTTAGTTTTTCGTTTATAAAAAAGACAGTAATTTAGCGCCGTTTTTTGCGAGAGCAAACATCGGCAAGAGACAATGCCCCAATATATGGGGCCCGAATAAACTAACGTTTGAATACATTTAAACATTAACTGTAATAAAAAATTATGGCAAAAGAAATCGTTAAGCCCGCTACCGGCAAGTTAGGTATTATGGTAGTAGGATTGGGTGCCGTGAGCACTACGTTCATGACTGGTGTTATGATGATCCGTAAGGGTCTTGGAAAGCCTGTGGGCAGCATGACCCAGTATGACAAGATCCGCATTGGAAAAGGTGCAGACAAGAAGTATTTACATTATAATGAGATCGTATCGATGCCTTCGCTCGACGACATCGAGTTTGCGGCATGGGATGTATTCCCCGAGAACGCTTACGAGAGCGCTATTAAAGCCGAGGTTCTCAAGGAAAAGGACATCAATCCCGTGAAGGATGAACTGCTGAAGATTAAGCCTATGAAGGCCGCTTTTGACGTGAACTACGCCAAGCGTCTGGATGGTGACAACGTGAAGCAGTGCAAGGACCGTTGGGACATGGCTGAGCAGATCCGCCAGGACATCCGCGACTTCAAGAAGAACACCGGTGTTGACCGCGTGGTTGTTCTTTGGGCAGCTTCAACCGAAATCTACGTTGAGCCCGACATGAAGTATCACGGCAAGCTCGCCGACCTGGAGCAGGCAATGAAGGACAACGTAGTAGACAAGATCGCTCCCTCGATGTGCTACGCTTACGCTGCATTGATGGAGGATGCTCCCTTTGTTATGGGTGCACCCAACACCACCGTTGATATCCCCGCAATGTGGGAACTCGCAGAGAAGAAGCAACTGCCCATCGCTGGTAAGGACTTCAAGACCGGCCAGACCCTGGTGAAGAGCGGTTTCGCTCCCATCATCGGCACCCGTATGCTGGGCCTGAGCGGCTGGTTCTCAACCAACATCCTGGGCAACCGTGACGGCCTCGTGCTTGATGAGCCCGCTAACTTCCGCACCAAGGAGGTCAGCAAACTCTCAACCCTCGAGTCCATTCTCGTTGCCGACAAACAACCCGACCTGTACAGTGACTACTGCCACAAGGTGCGCATCAACTATTATCCTCCCCGCAACGACAACAAGGAGGGATGGGACAATATCGACATCTTTGGCTGGATGGGTTATCCCATGCAGATTAAGATTAACTTCTTGTGCCGTGACTCTATCCTCGCTGCTCCCTTGTGCCTCGACCTGTGTCTGCTCATCGACCTGGCTCATCGCGCCGGCCGCTGGGGCACTCAGCGCTTCTTGAGCTTCTTCCTCAAGAGCCCGATGCACGACTACACTAAGGATGAGATTCCTGTAAACCACCTCTTCCAGCAGTATGTCATGCTGAAGAACGCCATCCGCGAGATGGGCGGTTATCCCGCTGACGAGGAGATGGATTAATCGAGATTTATAGTAATTAAACATTATAGGTGGAGCGGAACCACGTTGAGGGTTCCGCTCTACTTTTTTGGCACACAATCACGTCGCAGACAAGATGCTCACAATATTTAATACTTTTTTATAGAAATAACACTTTGCAGTTTAAAGTAATTACAGTAATTTTGCCGTTGATTATGCCCAAGAATGGAATGACAAAACATAATGGGCAGAATTATTCATCAGTATTGGAACAAAATTAACTTGATATGCAACAAATAGCTCAAGAAGATCTGGCTGCTAAAATGGCTGCCGAAGAGAAGAAGAAAAAACGCGCTCGCACTGGTATTAAGTGGGACCGTTTGTTTATGGCATGTGCCTACAACTGGTATTGGTTTGTCTTGTCAATGATCGTTTGTGCAAGCCTCGCTTATCTGCTTGCAAAGACACAGCCACAAGCCTATATAGCCAAATCATCTATTCTAATCCGTTCCAAGGATAGCGCACAGGGAACCCCATCCATGACTTTTAGTGACCTTGGCCTGAACACTGTCAACTACATTCCCAATGAACCCCACAAGTTGCGCTCCTCTCGAGTGATGGAGATTGTCGTGAACTCGTTAGGGCTGAATGTGCAATACTATGGTCACATGTTCCTGCGTGACGTCAACATTTATAAGGACACTCCCGTACAACTCACTCCCCTTAAGGAAGTGACACGAGGCTTCTCGGTAACGATTGTTCCTAAAAGTGATGATGAATACGAGTTCCGTGTAAATGGTGGCGAGTGGAAAAAAGCCCACTTCGGGAATAAAATAAATACTGACTTTGGACCTGTTGCCATTACCAAGACAAAGAACTTTGGAGACAGGTATATCGACTACACTGTCATTGTAAATGTTATTAACCCTACTGCAATGGCCAGATCACTTTCTGGATCGTTACATGTTAGTAATGCCGATGCACACAGTGATGTGCTTAACCTTGCCATTAGAGGGGAGAACCCTGATATGTGTGCTGATATCTTAAACGCTCTGGTTGTGGCTTACAACCAAGAAGGCATTAACGATATGAACCAGATTGCCCGCAGCACTGAGGCGTTCATTGCTGAACGTGTTTCTGACCTGTCTAAGGACTTGAGTGGTGTAGACAACGAGGTTGCTATTCTTACAGCAGGATCAGCCAATTCCCGAATGTTTGGTGCTGAAGGCAACACCATGAACAAAATCGGTCTGACCGAGGATCTGACTTTGGAGATCAATCTTGTGTCACAGGTTCGTCGTTTCATCGCAGACATGGGCACTGGCGAATTGATACCTATCAACACCGGCATGAACAATGCTGGCATAAACAGCCAGATGGCCCAATATAACCAGGCCGTTCAAGAATACCAAAAGATTTCTACCACCTCCAGCGCCGAGAACCCAGTGATGAAAGAGTTGTCCAACTCTCTAGCAATCCAAAAGAAAAACATTCTTGCCAGTTTGGATAGCTACATGAGTATCTTGCGCACTCGGCAAGGACAAGCACAGCGCTTGCAAGGCCAGGCTCAAAGCAGCATGAGCGCTAATCCATCTCATGAGAAAGCCATTACCGAGGTCACCCGCCAACAGAAGATTAAGGAACAGCTATATCTGTACCTACTCAATAAGCGCGAGGAAAATGCGTTGCAAATGGCCATTACAGAGCCTAACGCCAAGGTAATGGAACCAGCTATTCCTAACCCCGCCCCTGTCACCGCACCACTTACCCGTATCGTGCTTACGGGAATGATTATCGGTCTATTGATTCCTGCATTTATTCTCTACGGCGTATTCTGGTACTTCTCTCTTGACAAAACCATCCATACGCGTCGTGAGGTTGAAGAGGTGTGCGACATTCCCATTCTGGGTGAGCTTCCTGCCAAGAAGAACAATGTCACTGGTGAGATTGTGGTTAATGAAACTTCAAATGACCGCATGAATGAGGCCTTCCGCATCGTTCGCAACAACTTGGACTACGTGACCGACCTAAATAAGTCTACGGGAGAAGCTACCGTTATCCAGTTCACTTCTACCATGTCTGGTGAAGGTAAGAGTTTCGTGGCTGTGAACCTGGCATTGTCCTATACCTATGTCAATAAAAAGGTTATCGTTGTGGACCTTGACCTTCGTAAAGGCAAATTCTCTGAATACGTAGGAGTACAAGGCGGTAAGGGTGCCTCGGCTTACCTATCAGGTAAAGAGACCAATATCGACAACGTAATCCATCGTGGTGCATTGCATGAAGGATTCGACATCATCAGCGTTGGTGCGATTCCTCCCAACCCGACGGCATTGTTGCTGAGTGACAATATGAAAAAGATGATCGAAATCCTCAAGCAGCGCTACGACTACATCATTCTTGATACCGTGCCTTATAACCTGATTGCCGATGCTGCCGTTGTAAACCGATATGCCGATTTGACTATCTATGTTATTCGTGACGGTAGAGTTGAGCAGACCTACATGTATGAGCTTGAACACATGGTCGAAGAGGGCAAGGTTAAGAACTTGACCATTTTGATTAATGACATTAAGGTGAGCAAGACCCGCTATAACTACTCCTACGCCTATGGTTATGGTAAAGGCTATGGCTACGGATATGGTTATGGTTACGGATACGGTTATGGTGGTGATAGTGGCGGTTATTACGTTGACGACACTCCAAAGGACCGCGAAAAACCAATTAACGGTTAATAAAGACTTTTTTCGGGTTTCACAATTTTCAGTGGAACCCGAAAATTTCATCAAACGATAAGTAGCATTACCAAATCATGAATATTGCTATAGTTGGTACTGGATATGTGGGACTTGTCACTGGCACTTGTTTCAGCGAGATGGGTGTTCACGTGACATGCGTTGATGTCGATGAGCATAAAATCGAGAAGCTCAAACAAGGTATTGTTCCCATCTATGAGCCGGGACTTGAGACCCTGGTTCACAAGAACACCAAGTCTGGCAGACTACAATTCACCACTCGTCTTGAAGACGTAATCAATCATGTGGATATCGTATTCAGCGCCGTAGGGACGCCCCCTGACGAGGATGGCAGCGCCGACCTCAAATACGTCTTGGACGTGGCACGCACCATTGGCCGCCACATCAACCGATATGTTGTTGTCGTCACCAAGAGCACCGTGCCTGTTGGCACTGCACGCAAGGTCAAAGCGACCATTCAGGAAGAGTTGGACAAACGTGGCGTGAACGTTGATTTTGATATCGCCAGCAATCCAGAATTCCTTAAAGAAGGCAATGCCGTCAAAGACTTTATGAGCCCTGACCGCGTTGTAGTTGGAGTTGAGAGTGAGCGTGCCCGCAAACTCATGGCCCGCCTTTACAAGCCCTTCATGATTGTGAGCGACCGACTGATATTTACTGATATCGCATCAGCCGAAATGATCAAATATGCCGCAAACTCCATGCTCGCAACACGCATCAGCTTCATGAATGATATCGCCAACCTGTGCGAACTTGTTGGCGCTGACGTGAATATGGTTCGCAAAGGCATTGGCAGCGACACCCGCATCGGCAAGAAGTTCCTTTATGCTGGCTGCGGCTATGGCGGTTCATGCTTCCCCAAGGACGTTAAAGCCCTGATCAAGACAGCAGCAGATATGGGCTACCCTATGCGAGTCCTGCAAGCCGTTGAGGAGGTGAACAAAGACCAGAAACTGGTACTTTATCACAAGATAGTGAACTACTATGGCGGCGAAGACCAATTGCGCGGAAAGACTGTTGCCATTTGGGGCCTTTCCTTTAAACCCGAGACCGACGATATGCGTGAAGCCCCGTCGTTAGTACTGATAGACCTCCTGCTCAAGGCAGGTGCCGCTGTACGCGTCTATGACCCCGTGGCCATGGACGAGTGCCGCCGACGCCTGGGCGATACCGTGACCTATGCCACCGACATGTATGATGCCGCAAAAGGTGCCGACGCACTGATGCTGGTCACCGAATGGAAGGAACTGCGCATGCCCAACATGGAAACGCTTCAACGCCAGATGCGCGGACGGTTAGTGCTTGACGGCCGCAACATCCTCGATGCCGAGGAACTGCATCAAGCAGGTTTCGAATATCACTGCATAGGCAGGTAATCGGTTTTCCCGAAATTTTAAAAAGAGCTGCAAGACCTTGAGGCCTTGCAGTTCTTCTTTTATGCTAGAGTAGCGACTATGCCGTTTAGCGCTTTACTTGATGACCACTTTGCGTGAACGGTTATCGCTGGCAACGATATAAATGCCTGCCGGCAGCTCGATGCTGAATTCACCCTGTGACATCAACACCGCACAGCAGTTGCCATCCATGTCATAAACCTCAAGATTCTCTCCAGAATAGTTCTCGACATTCATGCCTCTGACAGCAGGATAGGCGTCCCATCCCTGCAGTCCGGCAAGAGTGGCCGGCGAGAACAGCCTGTCGATCAGTGCTGTCACATCGGCAATATCGACATTGCCATCAGCAGCGACATCGGCAGCCTCGGCATCAAACGCCGGGACATCACCGCCCAGCAGATGGTCGATGAGAGTAGTAACGTCGGCAATATCCACGTTACCGTCCATATTCACGTCACCAATCATCGTCGGTTTGGCATTGACTACACCTTGCACATCGGCATAAGCACTTACCCTGCCTGTGGTTGCAGTAACGGTGCCATAGAAATTGCCGACCGTGCCTGTGTTGGCCAGACGGACATAGAACACCTCGCCCGAAGGATCGAGCGTCAGCGAACGAGACCAGTTTTGCCTGTTCAAGCTCAGCTCAAAATTGCCTTCCACGGTCAGCGTGATATTATCGGTATTGTCTTCGGCCGTAACGGTGCCCGTCACGATAGAGGAAGTGCCGTCCTGCTCAGCCTCCATGGCTGCAATCGGTGAGAGCGCTATAGTCGGCTCGACGGGTGTTGCCACATTGCTGGTGATGGCAATATCATCGATATTCAGGCGCGACCCTGCCGTCTGCTGGAACTTGAAACGCACATTCCCGGTCACATCCATGTTATATGTGTACTGCTGCCAGGTGCCATTGAGGGTGCATGTGTTCAACGTGGTCCAGGTGCTACCGCCGTTGGTGCTATACTGAATCTGCAATGTAGCATTTGCGTCACTGCCGTATTTTGCTGCATAGAACGTGATCTTGCTGGCGCCATTCTGGACGTCTTCGTTCATCGTAATGGAGGAATTGGCATTCTTGCCAAAGCAACAGCCAAGCGAACCGTTCCAGTGATCATTTTCACGGGCATAGAGGCCGGCATTGTTGAAGTTCCAGTTGAAAGCAGCGCCTTGCACATCCTGGGTCCAGTAGCCACCCGTAGCACATCCTTCCCAAGTTTCAACAACCTCTTCGTCTTCGGTCTGGCCGCCGCCACCCTGGTAAGATGCGGTAAGGTTGACTGTAGCGTTCACCTCGGTGCTGCTGATGGTGAGCGTGCCGGTTGCGTTGCTCTGAGTGCCGTTATAGGTCACGGTGACTGATGTTCCGTTGTTGGCATTGGCAGCAGTGATGCTTGCCGGAGTCACCGAGAAGCCAGTGCCGCTAACGCTGATGGTCAAGGCCTTGGTCAGGTTAGCGCCCTTAACGGTGATGGCCTTGCTCACGCCGTCGCCCGTATGGGTGCCCACGTTCACGGTCGAGCCGCTGGTGGGAGACGTCAACGTCGGTGTCGGGGCACCACTGGGATTCCACACACTACCCTTCTTGTTTCCCCAGATGTACTCGACCAGCTCGGGATAGTCGACAAAGGGGTTGCGGTTCTTTTGGATGGTATATACCGCATCGTTGCGCCTGGTTTCGAGCGTGCTCACGGGATCATTGCGGTGCCACTCCAGCAACTGGTTGATGGCCCAATTCGTCAGTCCCAGATAGGTGCTGGCGGTGAACACGACGTTGCCGGTGCCGCTGGTGTAGTTGCTTATACGCGTCATGTAGCGTGTCGCGAAATAGAAATACACACGTGCGAAGTCACCCTTATACTCGTCGGCGACCTCAAACACAGTGCCGTTATAACCGCTAAAGGTGCATGAGCCCAATTTGCCGGTACCCTTGGCCACGCCGTTGGCACAGTCGCCAAACGGATGATTGCCGCGTTCGTTGTTCACCCATCCGTCAACAGGGAACATGTGATGCAAGTCGGTGTAGGCAGTATCAGTATCACTACCACCCCACCAGCTGTTGGGAATCGAGTGCTCACGGTTGTAGCAGTCCCCCACTCCACTGTAATTGCCGCACTGGTCGCTGCTATAGGTGTATTGTGTCGTGGAATAGCGGTCGATAATGGTTGTGCCGTTGCAGTCTGTTGACTTGAAGTCAGACCACAGTTGTTGGTAGGAACGCTTGGTGTGTCCATCGATAATCGAATGCAGGGCTGCCATCAGGGCCTGGTCGCTCTTGTTGTTGGCATTGTTGTAGTAGCCGCTGGGAATCGCAGCGGCCGCCGTCATGCCCACAATCGCTGCAAGCAGGAGCAAGAGGTAATGTCGTTTTTTGTCCATCGTAGTGTTTTGATTTATGTTAATAATAATGTGAATACGAATAACATACAGACCGCAAAATTACAAAAAAACCACGACAATGACTCCCTGGACCTGGAACTAATCAATGAACCGCCACATTAATAACAGCAACACCCTTACCCCGCGGGTGGGTCAACATGGAGGCCGTCTCATAATTCAAGCCTGTATTAATGTCCGTGCTTAGCACGGAGAAATTAAACAAAAATTTGTATAAAAATCAAATATGACAACTATTTATTTTGATTATATTAATAATTTTGTTCAATTTCTCGGCCGATAGGCCGATTGAAAATCCTGAGGCAAATGATGACACATCCCCATTTTCTGGAAACATCATGTCAAGTGGGCGGTGGCTCCGCCACCGTTTCGGCATTTTTAACCTTATTCCTGCTCCCAGTGCCCAAATATGGCACCGGCATGCCCTAATTTTGCAGCGGATTACAGATTCGCGTTTTTGTAAGATTTGGCATTGCATGAATTCATTCGTAATGTGAGATGCCCGTTTTTCAAGAAAAATTCTTATCTTTGCGTTCGATAAAGATATAATATGGCTAACTTAAAACAATTTAAACATAATAATAAGATTGGTTACAAAGATTGTAACGATGAAATAGTCATAAATGCAATTTATGATGAAGGCCCAATGTTTTTGGGATCTCAATCTATTTATGAAACACCATTTGCTTGTGTGGCTAAATCTATGTCTTGCGGTATTATAGACGAGTACGGCAATGAGATAATTCCTTTTGAATATGAGGAAATCTATTATCTATTTGACAACCTTTTTGCTGCAAGAAGGAAGGAAAAGAAAGGACAATGGAATTTCGGAGTTATAGATTCTGAAGGAAATGTTTTAATACCATTTAAGTACAAATATATTGACAAAATTGGGAAATATATAAAATGTTGTAATAAAGCAAATTCAAAAAGAAAGTATTCATTTCAGTTGATGGATACTGAAGGACGAATTTTTGAATATAATACACTCAATGAAAGTGAATGGTACAATTCAAATTGTAAAATAATCTATCAAGGAAAAGGAGTAAAAAGTGAATACGGTTATTTAATTACTAGGGATGATAATGGTTTGGGAGCAATTAATTCTGATGGACTCATTATTGTGCCATCAAAGTATGAAGAAATACATTGTGTACGAAAAGACCGATTCGTAGCTCGTCTAAAAACAGAGGAAAGTTGGCGATTTGGTGTCATTGACAACAACGGTAAAATTATTATTCCGTTTGAATATAAGTTTATATCTCATGAAAGCAATGCGTTTTATGAATGCTATAAAGAATGTAGATGTGAGTACAATCGCAACAACTGGAATTCCCACGCACTCACGCCTGAATATTTAGATAAGAAGGACGTCACTTGGTATAATGAAAAAGGCGAATTTGTTTGTTCTCTTAAATCAAAAATCATTTCAAATAATTTGTTAGGTGTTCAATCTAATGAAAAATGGGGGGTTATCAACCAATCAAACACAAGGATAGTAAACTTTATTTATGATGACGTAGATTGTATTCAGAATTATATTATAGTTTCAAAAGACAAAAATGTAGGTATTCTTGATGATAAAGGAAGGTTAATAATTAACCCATCTTACGAATCAATAGAATGCATTGTTGTAGAAGATAAAAACTATGGTGGTTTTTCAAGTCCGATATCATATGGAAGATACAGCAAGGAATATGTTTTTGACTCCTCTAACAATAACTCCAAAATATATAGTAAAAAAATTGTCCACAACTCAGGCTATTATGGATATGGACGAAGCAATGGGATAGAAATAACAGGAAAAGATAAATTTGATTTTAATCGATATTTTATTTTAACAACAAATCAATACTCAGAATTATTCTCTGTAGAAAAAGGATTACTTCCAAATAGTCGATATGAGACCATTCGCCAATTAAGCAATATTTCATTCGCTGTAAAGGAGAACAATAAGTGGGGCGTATTTCGCGCAGATACATCGAATCTTATTATTGAATGCGAATATGATCGTATTAGATATGAGGGTCATCATGTAGTACTTCTACAGAAAGATGGTTTGTGGGGAGCTAAAACATTAGTTAATGAAACATACCCTAATTTTACATTATTTTATGATGTAGATGTACCAGTTAATTTCAAAGAAATTGAAATTCTTGAGCCTTCTGAGCTTATATTTGGAGTCAAAAGAGAAAGAGAAAGATATAATGGTGAGAAAGTTGAAGAATATAGCATCATAAATAATAAGGGCCAAGTATTAGGACAAATGTCCGAATTCTATTATTTAGATAGGCAATGTGCTATCTTCAATTCAAATTATGATAGAATACTCGCTTCAAAGAAGAATAAATTTGGATTTATAAGTGTAAGAGGTTATGTTGCGATTCCATTTCAATACGATGAAGTAACTTATAGGGAAGATGGTTACTTTGATGTTTGTAAAAATGAAAACTGGGGTGTTATTGACATGTCAGGTAGGGAAATCGTAAGCATTAAATATTCAGAAAAAATTCCTCAAGAATGGAATAATACAATAGTTAAGAATGCACATACTGGCCGATTAGGTATTCTGGCTGAAGATGGATCAGAGAAAGTACCATCAATTTATGAGCATTTAAAGATTGGAAATAACTTCATCTTTTATGGTTTTAAGGGTTATGAAATAAAGGGAGGAGATTTCTTTAGTAATATTCAATCTGCAATTTGGGGAGTTATGAATATGGATGGCAAAGTAATCATAGAGCCCAAATATGATTGTTATATAGAACAGTATGGTCTATTGCTGGCGGGCAGAGACGGAAGAATGTTGTATCATCATGATAGCGACTATGGATCTGATTATAGTGGTGTATATGATCTATATTCATCTACTGGAGAATTAATTTTTGGAGGTTTTTCTGAGTTCCAGTATAACGAATCGAATGAATTATACATATTCTTTTTAGGCGGAAAATGGAGTATTTATTCAGAGTGCGTTGATGAATGGAATAATATAACTATTCCTGATTACACATTCATCCGAGGAATCGGATTGTGGCTTTTTCTCGACAAAAATCTTAAATCAATTATCAGATATGAGAATGGGAAGCAAGCCGCAATAAAAAGAGGAGCGATCTGCAATATTGAAGTTAAAAAACAAGAGAATAGGAATATTTATGTCTACAATCTTCCCATCAGTATAATGGCGAGAGGTTTTTGTGGCATTAACAATAATGTCCTGTTGATAGGAGATTCCAATGATTCAAATAGGAATATAGCTGCTATTGACATTAAAACTGGAAAGCGAACACCATTTTATTCGAATTTGATAGTCGTTTCAGAATCATTGTTCTATTTCTCAGAAAATGGCAAAATAGGAATAAGAAATTTTGAAGATGTTATTAAACAAGCAAAATATACATTCTTAACATTACCTCAAGAAGGTTTCTTTTTCGCTGCAGAAGAATTGGATGAGAAACAATCTCGCCTTTTGCTTTTCTCAATATTTGATGAAAACGTTCATGAAATTGCAATCGAAAAAATAGATACGAAAGACCTAATTGAAGAAACAGCTTATGGTAGATTATTAATCAGTTTTGATGACACTTCTCACAACATAAAAGATATTATTTTACCTAAGCTAGATTTGTTCGATGATTCATTCAAACAATTAGTATCAGGTGAGCAGTCGGATTATTTTTGCTCGAAATACAAAAATATTTATTGGCTTTCATGTGATTCTAGGTTGCACGATAACAATTTTCATGAAGATGATGGAGATGATAGAGATTTTGATGAATCAGATTATGCAGAAGATACCTGGTATGCATTAACTGATGGTATGTATGGCGATTATCCAGGTGGAGATGTTGACTATGAAATTTTCGGATTCTAATCATAATAAACATAAATGACTGAAGTACCGAGTAGAGAACAGTTCAAGGATCTTGTAAACTCGTTCTACACGTTTTAAGCCCGCATCATGAAGAAGATTGGGCCGCCGACTTCATTTATAAAGGAACAGATCGCCTGCGTGGAACCGCTGAAGACACCAAATATTTGTCATGCCGCAACGTAAGCCATCAGTAAGCCCCGTATTGTGAGATTATTGAAAGTCTCCGGAAAAGTTTGAGAGAAATGGGATGATTCTTTGAAATTTTGAGAATAAGTCTGAGATTCTCGGAGGATTTTCAAAGTATGTCAGAGAATACAGTGCCCATCGACCACTAATCAATGAAATGTGCTTGTTTTTATTGCCGATGTCGGCAAAAATAGGTATATTTGCAGCTGTTTTATGGATTTTTCTTGCCGATAGAACGATGGAGTATATATCAGTGAAGCAATTTGCCGAGAAGTTCAATGTCTCGGAACGCACCGCCCGTAACTACTGTGTGAGCGGGAAGATTGACGGTGCCTATCTCGTGGGTAAGTCGTGGAATATTCCTGCCGATGCCGTCTTGCCCGGTCGGAAAAGGACTTCTAAGACATCACCCTTACTAAGCACACTCCAGGAGCAAAAGGACGGAAGGATAAAGGGAGGTATCTATCACCGTGTCCAGATTGACCTCACCTATAACTCCAACCACATCGAGGGTAGCCGCCTGACCCACGACCAGACGAGATATATCTTCGAGACTAACACCATCGGCATTACTGACGACGCTGTTAAGGTGGATGATATTATTGAGACGGCTAACCACTTCCGCTGCATCGACTGTATCATTGAACAGGCGGGAGCGAAATTGACTGAATCGTTTATCAAACAGCTGCACCTGATACTCAAGTCCAGCACCTCTGATTCTCGAAAGCCCTGGTTTGCTGTGGGAGACTATAAACGACTGCCTAACGAAGTGGGAGGCATGGAAACAGCAGCACCATCCGACGTTCACCGACAGATTAAAGAGCTGCTGCAAGAATATAACGCCATCAAGAAACATACCCTAGAGGACATTATCGACTTCCATCAACGTTTCGAGGCCATCCACCCATTCCAGGACGGTAATGGACGTGTAGGCCGGCTGATCATGTTCAAAGAATGTTTATCGGCTGGAATCGTCCCCTTCATCATCACCGACGATCTGAAGATGTTCTACTATCGAGGTCTCCGTGAATGGCCCCATATTAAAGGTTTCCTGCTCGACACCTGCCTCACCGCCCAGGATAACTTCAAAGCCCTGCTCGACTACTTCCAGATCAAATACCGGCAATAAGATTCCGCTACATAGAGCTGTAAACCCCATTCAGTGATAAAACCGCCAAACTGTCAACCCGGTTTAGGCGAACGATAAAATTAGTGTAAACCAACTTAGTTAATCGCTCTCAAATCTGTCAACATTTTCTAGGGATAGTCACGATTAAAGGCAATGCTTCAAAATCATTAACGGGCAAGTGCCATTTCTTGGCACTCGCTGTCGCTATTTTTGCCCCACAATCAATAAATTATTCACCCTTAAACACAAATGACCATGCATTACAACCGTCAACCCCTCATCCCCGATACCCTCGACCCGTGGGAATCGCTATTCATTAACATCGACAACGATGACATCGCCAGCTACAGGCCACATCCTATCGTCAACATTTGTGGATCCACTGCCATCCATCGGCACGAAATCACATTCCTGACGGGCTCATCACACTGCAAGGCACACGCAATGGCTAAGATGATAACAGCCGCCGTCCTCAACGGCAGCTATCCCTTTGCCCACTCTTTGCAGGTAGCACGACAGGCCGACAGCGCCAAATCTGACGACAACGACACGCAGCCAAAGGTCATGCCGGGAAAAGTCCTCTGGATTGATTCCGTCCACTCCTTCTACACCGTTTGCGGCTTCGTGGATGACTTCAAGCGCAACTTTAACGTCAATTCCGACAACTTCCGTGTCATGTGCCTCGATGACATCGGTACTTTCAACGAGTGCGACGAAACAGTACTACAGCACATCATCAAAGCCATACGCGATTTCAAACCCACATTGGTGGTGATTGACGACCTGGATCATCTCACTCCCGAGTGTGGCATGAATCTCGCCAATAACTTCTACCTCGCCATCAGGGAGACCCTCGACCACTACGATACATCACTGCTTTGCGTGGGATACAATATGATAGGGAGGGCAAAGGCCACGGCTGGATTTATCGGCAAGGTGCTCTTTCCCATCGCCAACAACGTCTTCCGCATCACCAACCGAGGCTCCATTGCTCACGTCCGGCGCGTCAAGGGGGTGACGGGTGATGACCAGTTCGAGTTCGCTTTCACGGTCAATGATCAGAATTTCCCGCAGGAAGTCGTGATGATTCCCGACAACACAACGGTCGAGGCTCGGTTCGCCGAGGTAACTGCCGTGCAAGATATCTTTACCTCGGTCTTACCCGCCGATGAGGCGCTGACTCCCGACGAATTGCTCACAAGACTCAACAAGCGGCACGACGACATGAACCGCCTTAACCGCAACCGTCACCTGATTGCGGGAGCGCTCGCTCAAGGCATCATTGTCCGGGATGGCAATCGCCGTTATACCATTAACAACGATAAGTGTGGCAATGGCATGCCTGCAAAACCAGACTATGATCCGCTCGATGACCTCATCGCTAATATCCAGAAGCACAACAAGATACCAAACATCCCAAAGGAAAAACCAATCAATACGTTAACATATTTTAACCGCCGCGCACAACACGCTCACACCCCCGCCAGCAACTAGGGCAAGACCACCCAGCAACTCCAGCAACTCCCCCTCTAAGATTAGAGGGGGTCAGGGGGCGTTGATGATACCCAAGAGGCAGGGGGCGTTGATGATATCCAAGGGTAGATGGACTGGACAGGGTGGACAGGGAAATCCAGCCCGTCTAGTAGGTCCAGGCCCCCTGTGCCGGGGCTCCGCCACGGCCCCATTTTCTGGAAACGTCATGTCCTGTGGGCGGTGGCTCCGCCACCGTCAACGTGACAGCGATGATGCTACAAAAAATAAACATGCAAACGTTTGCATGGCAAAATTTCCACGAAAAAAGACGGAAAAATTGACATATTTAAAGGACAATCTGTAACTTTGATGCAAAAATCATTAATCCTCTTACGATTATGAAGAGCCAAAGAACAATTTTCAAGTACTTATTGCCGTTGATGATGGCAATCGTTATCACTCAACAGGCGTGGGGGGCTTTTGTGGGGCCACGCGACGACTTTCGGGACGAGAGCATCTACTTTGTGATCACTACCCGCTTCTATGACGGTGACCCGAGTAATAACGCGCAATGCTGGGACGGAGCCTCGGCGAACCATGGCGACCCGTGCTGGCGTGGCGACTTCAAAGGTCTGATTGAGAAATTAGACTACATCAAGGCGCTGGGCTTCACGGCGGTGTGGGTCACCCCGATTGTGGAGAACGCTTCGGGGCTTGACTATCACGGGTACCATGCCCGCAACTTCAGCCGCGTTGACCACCGCTACGAGAGCGGGGACACCACGTTCCAGACGCTTATCGACGAGGCCCATGCCCGCGGCATGAAGGTGCTGCTTGACGTGGTGCTGAACCACACGGGCAATTTTGGCGAAGAGCACCTGTGCAAACTGTTCACCCGCGACTGGAACGCCAACCAGTTCAAGATCAACGAGTGCATGCTGCCCTACACGACCGACTCGGTGGGCGGCAAGCTGCCGACCAACTACGCCAACCTGCCGTCGGGACAACAGTATGACGCCCGGTTGAAACAGATGAAAAACACCGACAACCAGAACCACGACACGCACAACTACTGGCACCACTTCGGCCAATTCAACTGGGACGACAACACACGGTGGTGGGCCCAGATTGCCGGAGACTGCGTTGACCTGAACACCGAGAACCCCGCCGTTGCCGACTATCTGATCGACTGCTACGGCTCGTTCATCAAGATGGGTGTTGACGGTTTCCGCATCGACACGGGCGGCCACATTTCCCGCCTGACATTCAACAAGATCTACATCCCGGCCTTCAAGGCCCTGGGCGAGCAATACAAGAGCAAGCGCCTGAACCAGGCAGACTTTTACCTGTGCACCGAGGTGTGCGCCCGTTTCCAGGGCAGCGTCACCTACCGCAACCAGCCTGCACTGTCGCCATACTTCTACACTTGGGCCGAGAACAAGAATTACAGCTGGAACGACGACGCCAGCTACTGGGACGGCATCGCCATCTATGAGAGCACCGACTTGAACTCGCTGGACAACATCGGTTCCTGCCAGCAGATGTATGCCGACAACAATAAGGAAACGAGCAGCGCGATGCCCACCTCGAACAATGCCGTGCTCGACGGCAACACCTATCACGCGCCCGACGTGAGCAGGGCCTCGGGACTGAACGTCATCGACTTCCCCGTTCACTACTCGTTCCACAACATTGCCAGCGTGTGGAACCTCGCCGTCACCGGCGACAAATATTATAATGACGCCACCTATAACGTGGTGTATGTCGACAGCCATGACTACAGCCCCGGCCCCAACGACAACATCCGCTTCAACGAGGGCACGGCGCAATGGGCCGAGAACCTGTCGCTGATGTTCACCTTCCGCGGCATCCCGTGCCTGTACTACGGCAGCGAGGTCGAGTTCAAGGCCGGCAAGACCATCGATCCCGGCGGCAACGGCTCACTCAAGGACAGTGGCCGCGCCTACTATGGCGGCTACATCAAGGGCAACGTGACGACAAGCGACTTTGGCGTGGCCAGCGGTGCCAGCGGCAATCTTGCCGCCACACTCTCCAAGCCCCTGGTCAAGCACCTGCAACGCCTGAACCGCATCCGGCAGGCCGTTCCCGCCCTGCGCAAGGGGCAGTACAGCACCAGCGGCTGTAGCTCGACGGGCGGTTACGCCTTCAAGCGCCGCTATACCGACAGCACCACCGACAGCTACGCCCTCGTGACCATCAATGGCCCCGCCACCTTCACCGGCGTGCTCAACGGCACCTACACCGACTGTGTGACGGGCGACGTCAAGACGGTGACCGACGGCACCTTGACCACCACAGGCTGCAGCGGCAAGGGCAACCTGCGCGTGTATGTGCTCTCGACCAGCCTGACACCCGCCCCAGGCAAGATTGGAGAAGACGGGCCCTACCTGTACACCAGCAGTGCCAATGCCGGCAACGTGTTGAGCTATGACGGCACCGAGGAAGAGTTGTCGAGCAACGACGGCGAAGGCAACGGCAGCAGCCAGCCCGGCACGCTGGAGCCCTACGAGCCCAGCTGCGAGGAAGACGACATGAGCGTGTTCCTGGAAACGAGCACCAGCGTGAGCAGCGTGACGACGTGGGTGTGGAACAGCAGCAGCAACTTTACCGGCGGCTCATGGCCCGGCCAGACGATGACCCTGATGGGAACCACCAGCGACGGAAGCCGCAAGATCTGGAAATGGACCTATGAAGGGACGCTGACCAGCGACCCCACCGGCATCATCTTTGTCACCGACGGGCAGCAGACCAGCGACCTGACCTTCCGTAATCACGGTTACTACATCGACGGCACGTGGCATCATGAGGTGACCAACTATTCCAACCCCGCCCCCACCCTGACCATTGACAAGGCCAGCGGCCAGTATGAGGGCAGCGTTACCGTAACCATCACCGCCAGCGAGAGCGACGCCGTCATCGTCTATACCACCGACGGCAGCACGCCCACCGCCAGCAGCCGTCAAGCCACGGGCCAAGTGAGGCTGACCTTTACCGACAACACCGTGCTGACTGCGGGCATCCTTCACGAAGGCAAAGTGCGCAACGTGGTTCAGCGAGAATACATTTTCCACGGCTTCGTTCCATATACAGCGACGGTATATGTCAAAGACCCGACCACAGCGCCCAATAACTGGAGCAGCGTCTATATCTATGCGTGGGATTCGACCGGAGACCTCAATGACAGCTGGCCAGGCGTACACATCAGCAACACCAAGACGGTGCAAGGTCAGCGATTCTATTACCGCACCTTCAACGTCAACAGCGAAGACTACAGTTTCAATGTCGTGCTCAGCCAGGGCGACAACCAGCACCAGAGCGTTGACGTGACAGGCATCACCAGGGATATCTATCTAGAGATCACCTCAACCACCAACAAATACAGTGTTGCCGACATTACCGACCAATACAGCTATTTGCCGGGAGATGCCAATAACGACGGCGAAGTGAACATTGCTGACGTTTCACTCATTGTCGATATCCTGTTAGGTGCACAAGTCGATCCTGCCACCCTGGAACGCAGTGATGTGAACAAAGACGGAGAAGTGAACATCGCTGACGTGTCGAAGGTAATCGACTTCATCCTAGGGCGTTAGCAAATGGCGCACCGAGAATTAACTTTTTTTAATTGAATTTATGCGTCCAATATGCAGAATTGGCAGTACTTTTGCAGCGACATTTAGAAGGTAATAATTTTTTTCATAAGGTAAAGCTTTTTGGGAACAAAGACTCGCCGTGATGGCGAGTCTTTTTCATTGATGCATTTTTGTGTGTAGGTGATTTGGCCAAACGCGAAAAAAGGTGTAATTTCGCAGGCTAAATCTTTGAAATCAACTACGACTAACAACTAAAAGATAAGATATAGACATGAAGAAATTTCTATTGTTGATGACCCTCGTTGCCGCCTTGACAGCATGTGACGGCAACAAATTCCATATCGACGGCAGCATCGAAGGCGCCAGCGACACGACGACGCTTGTGCTGGAACAGTCGAGCAACGGAGAATGGTTTATTGTTGACAGCATCAAGGTGGACAAATCAGGCAAGTTCAGTGTGAGCGTTCCTGCTCCTGAAGTGCCCACCATCTACCAGTTGAGGCATGGCAACCAGTCCATCTGCTTCCCCATCGACAGTCTGGATCACTTGACGGTGACCGCCAAAATGCCTAATCTGGGACTAGACTACAACATCAGCGGCAGCGATCATGCCGTAGAGGTCATGAAAATCGACAAGGCAGCGATGCAGTTTGCCGGCGGCAAAGGCACCGAAGCCGAGCGCCAAGCATGGAAAGACCAGCTATCGCGACAGATTGCAGCCGACCCGAGCGGCATTGTTGCCTATTACACCATCAATAAATATATTGACGGCAAGCCGCTGTTTGATCCGCTCAATGATAACGACCTGCGCATTATCGGAGCCGTCGCCAACTCATTCAACTCATTCCGTCCTAACGACCCTCGCACCGACTATCTGGTGAACCTGCTGCTGGACGGACAACGCCGCCGTCGCGCCATGAACGCTCCCAGCGACACCGTGCTGGCCACCGTTGCGTCACTCATCGACATCAAGCTCCAGGACAATAACGGCAAGCAGCAAAGCCTTGCCGACGTGGCAGCCCGCAACCACATTGTCCTGCTCGATTTCACGGCATACACCACCGAAATCTCGCCCCAGCTCAACAAGCTGCTCAACGACATTTACCAGCAGTACCATAGCCGTGGTCTCGAAATCTATCAGGTGAGTGTGGACCAGGATAACGTCGCATGGAGGCAAGCCGCACAAAACCTGCCCTGGATCACCGTCTTTGAGCCGATGAGCATCAACTCGAAGAGTGTAGGAAACTATAACGTGAACGGCATCCCCACCACATTCATCATCAAGAACGGGGATATCGTAGAACGTGTAGAAGACGCCACGCGGCTCAAGGCCACGGTAGCTAAGTATTTCTGATTGAGTTTTCCAACTCAATCAGAAAGTTTAGAGTTTAGGGTTTAGTGTTTAGAGGGCCATCCGCACTCCTCATTCCTCATTCCTCATTCCTAACTCCTCATTCCTAATCAATTCCTTCCAGTAGTCGAGGTAGCGCTGAGCCACCACCGGAGCCGCATTGTGCTTCTCGACAAAGGCCCGGCTGGCGCGTGCCAGCTGAGGCAGCTGGTCGCGATGCTCGACAAGCCACGACAGCTTGTGGTCGATATCCCCCTCGACAAGCGGTGAGACGTTGATGATGGGTTTATTCACCGTTTCACCAATCAGGTCATAATACTCGGGTTCAGCACCCGACACAGCCACCAATCCCTGTGCCATCGCAATCAAAGCATTGGTGCCAGGTGTATAGCTGTACAGCTGGTCCAGGATCACATGGGAGTCCCGCATGCGGCGGGTGTATTCGTCATAAGGCAAATTCTCAACCACTTCCAGCTCGGTAATGCCTGGATACCGGTCATGAACACGCTTCATAGCGGCCAGCAGACGGTCGGTCCCCTTGACCACATGACGGTCGCGCTGGATGCCGATGAAGAGGCGCACCTTGTCGGGGGCGGAGTCAAGCGGACGGAACGAGAGTGACTCGGTGTCAATGGGGATGCCGGCATAGGCCACCCGCTCGCCCATGAGGGGCCTGTAGGCCGCATAATACTCGTACAGGCAAGCCACAACGCCGTCGATGCCGTCCAAGATGTGGTCGCTGTGCCGGCGCATGAAAGGCTGCCGCCAGTTGTCCTGCTGCTGGGCAATATACTCGGACGAGCTGACATAGGGTGACGGCTCGTCGCCAAGCATGTAGTCACTGTAACGGAAGGTGTGCCCGTCGTGGCAGGCGTCGTAGTAAATGACGTCGGTCGCCAGTGCCGAGAGGACCATGTGAGTGTTGTGGGCCTTGAGGTAGTCAAACACACGCGCTATGCGGTGCGGCCTCAGACGCAGGAAAATCGGTGAAGCAATCTGCACGATGTCATAGCCCGACATCAAAGGCAAGGCGCGCTTGATGTCCCACAGATACCGCAACGATCCCAACAGGCCAGGGCGACGCAGCAGGTTGATGTCACGATGGGTGTTCATCCAACGTGACCCGTCGGATGCCACCGTCGCCTCGTGCCCCATGCGCCTTAGCTCCTGGGCCAAACAATTATGCATATTACTGGCGTCACCAGCGAAAAGAATCTTCATTGCAGCTGCAAAATTAGACCAAGTCGCACACAAAAGCAAATAATCATTTACTTTTGTTAGTAGGTTACCCGTTTTATTCAAAAGTATGACTTTTTTTGTACACTTTATCAAAAAAAGCTGTACCTTTACACCAATTTAAAAAACCTGATGGATGGAAATAACCGTCATCATACCCGTTTATAACCGTGCCGCTGTCGTGGGAGCCACACTGGACAGCGTGTTGGCGCAGACACATCGCCCATTGCAACTAGTGCTGGTTGACAACGACAGCACCGACGAGTCGCGTCAAGTGCTGGAGGACTTCAAGCAGGCGCACCAGAGCAGTGATTTCAATGTGGTGGTCACCAGTGAGAGCCATCACACTGCCGGGGCCGCCCGCAACCGTGGCTTTGAACAGGCTACGGGAGAATGGGTCCTGTTCTTTGACAGCGATGACCAGATGGAAGAAGGTCTGATCGCGGCCTATGTCAAAATCATTGAACGGTCACGAAACAAGGGCAAGGCCCTGGACCTGATAAGCGCCCGGTCAACACTGGTGTTCCCCGACGGCAGCCAGCGCCCAGCGCCGTTCCATCGCCAGGACCTGTTTGCCAACCACCTGCTGCACGGCCAACTGGCCACCCAGCGCTATGCCGTCAGGAGGGAGTTCTTCGCTTCCACCGACGGCTGGAACATCAACCTGCCTCGCTGGAATGATTGGGAAGTGGGCCTGAGACTGCTGCTTGCCAAGCCCTATGTCGCCTATATGGGCGGACGCTCACGGGTCATCATCAATCACAACGGCGCCGACTCGATCACCGGCACCGAATTCCATAGCCGCCATGGCGAGTGGGAACACGTGATCGATATCATGAAAATCGAGGTGCGCTGTTCGCAGCTCAAAGCCAAACACAAAATACGGTTCGAGCGTCTGCTGGAATACCGCCGGATGGTGCTTGCGGCGCAGTATGAACGCGAAGGGCACCCCGAACTGGCAAAACCCCTGTGCCAGCAAGCCTACAAGGCGCTGCAAGACACCTATGGCAACAACCGCCGGTGGCGCTGGCTAGTGGCACCTGTAACCCGTCGATTGTTTGCCCGCATCGCCAGCGGAAAACGAGGTTCGGCCCGCATCGCCCGCCTGCTGTATTGAACTTTGCAACCCGGTTGCACGGGAAAGTGTGTAATTTTGCCGCCGTAAAAAGAAAAAAGCGACAAGATTATGGCACACCATCACGATAATGATCATCACCACGGTTGCAGCTGCTGTGAACAGCAGGGGCACAATCACTGTAAAGAGGAAGAAGAAATGAGCTGGTGGAAGCCAGCGCTGTCATTGGCTATGCTGATCGTCGGCATCGTCCTGAGCGCCATGGACGTGCAATGGTTCCAGAACCGCTGGATCAAACTGGCCTGGTATGCCATCGCATGGATGCCTACAGGATTAGGGGTGCTGCGAGAGGCGATTGAGGAGGCCCGAGAGGGGGAACTCTTCAGCGAATTCCTGCTGATGACGGTGGCCAGCCTCGGCGCCTTTGCCATCGGTGAATTTCCCGAAGCCGTGGCCGTGATGACGCTGTACTGCATTGGTGAAGCCCTACAGGACCGTGCAGTGAGCCGAGCCCGGAGCAACATCAAGTCACTGATTGCCTTGCGGCCAGATCTGGCTGTCGTCATCAGGGACGGCAAACGTGAGACGGTGAAGCCCGAAGAGGTTATCGTGGGGGATATCGTCGAAGTCAAGGCCGGTCAACGAGTGCCTGTTGACGGCAAGCTCATGGGCAAGGCGGCCCCCTTTGACACGGCGGCACTGACGGGCGAAAGCATGCCCCGAATCATCGAAAGCGACGACGAAGTGCTGGCCGGCATGATTGCCTGTGAAAGCACAGTGCAACTGACCGCCACGCGCCCGTCGGGCGAGAGTGCCGTATCCCGCATCCTGGAAATGGTAGAAGAGGCGACCGAACGCAAGGCGCCGGCCGAACTGTTCATCCGCCGATTCTCGCGCATCTACACGCCCGTCGTGGTGGGCCTCGCCGTGCTGGTGGTGGTGCTGCCCTGGCTCTACTCGTGCATTGTGCCCACGTTTGGCTATGAGTTCACCCAGTGGTTGCACCGCGCGCTCATCTTCCTGGTCATCTCCTGCCCGTGCGCATTGGTCATCAGCGTCCCGCTGAGCTACTTTGCAGGCATCGGCGCCGCCTCACGCCGCGGCATCCTGTTCAAGGGCAGCAACTACCTGGATGCGCTCGCCAAGGTTGACACAGTGGTCTTTGACAAAACAGGGACGTTGACAACGGGACAGTTTGCCGTGGCCGATGTGAATGGGCTGAGCGGCGATCAGGTCGCAACAGTCGCCGACATCGAGCAGCACAGCCCCCACCCCATCGCCCGCGCCATCAACGACTATTGCAAGCCCGGCGGCTCACCAGTGAGCGACGTGAAGAACATCGCAGGCTATGGCATGAGCGCCATGGTAGATGGGAAAACGTGGCTTGTGGGCACCACCCGCCTGCTGGAACACGAGGTAATCGGCTATCCCGAGACACTGGGCAACGCTGCAGGAACCATGGTTGCCGTTGCCATCGACGGAAGATACACCGGCCACATCTTGCTCAAGGACAGGTTAAAAGAAGACGCCCGCACTACCATCACCAAACTGGATAGCCAAGGCATCAACACCGTGATGCTCTCGGGCGACAGACAAAACATCGTGAAGGAGGTGGCAAACCAACTGGGCGTGGGACAAGCCCATGGCGACCTGCTGCCCCAAGGCAAAGTGGAACACATCAAAAAACTTGAGGAAAAAGAGGGGCGGCAGGTGGCATTCGTCGGTGACGGCATCAATGACGCGCCGGTGCTGGCGCTGAGCGACGTGGGCATCGCGATGGGCGCCCTGGGCAGCGACATGGCCATCGAGACCGCCGATGTGATCATTCAGACCGACCAACCGTCGCGTGTGGCCGATGCCGTGACCATAGGCCGCCGCACACGTGCCATCGTTGGACAGAATGTCGCGTTTGCGATCGGGATAAAAGTGCTGGTGATGGTTCTGGGAGTCCTCGGCATCGCCAACATGTGGGAAGCCGTGTTTGCCGACGTGGGGGTAGCGCTGCTGTGCGTACTCAACTCGCTGCGCCTGATGCGGACGGCAGCATAGTCAACGGCGCCTGAAGCGGGCCTTAAGGCGCTTCCATCCCTCAACCCCCAGAATCGTGAGGCCACCGTATTGAAAAGTCTTGGCAAGACCAAAGAAAACGACCCACAAGACGCCCTTGGCCTTTGCGGAGATCGGCAGGGCCATTTGCGCAAACGAAAAAACATAGCACGGCACACACAACGACAGCACGATCACCCCTGTGCGGAATGACAGACGCCCAAGCCATTGCTTGACCGCATCCAGTGCCCTGCGTGCGGCACCCGTCTGCTGAGAGTTATCTTGAAGGTTCTCCATAAAAAAACAAGGCCAAGGCGCTGATTGTGTGCCTTGGTCCTTGACTTGATTGTTCTAAAGAAAGAATGGGGAGAGTTTTATGCCTCCTCCTTCTTGACGATGCGGCGCTCCTTGATGCGAGCCTTCTTACCGGTGAGACCACGCAGGTAATACAGCTTAGCACTGCTGGATACGCTCCTTGTTACCCTCCTTGATGCGGTATGCTACCGTGATTGTGTCACCCGGGAAAAACTGCGGGTGCTGCTTGTTTGTAGCAAATGCCTGTTCTGCAACTTTAATCAAGTCCATTTTTACTTCTTTTAATCTGTTAATAATCACTTCGCAATATACACAAGCTACTCTATTTCTTGTCAGAGATTACGAAAAGCGCGGCAAAGGTACTACAAATTCTTTAACTGGCAAGCGCAAAATCAACTTTTTTCTTCTTTATCAAGAAAATAAGGATCTTGAAAAGTATCTTGCCGTTTAATGTCCAAGCAATATATCGATCATTTCAATGACGTCGCTGATATTCACCTTTCCATCACCATCGGCATCGGGATCACCGACAAAAGAGCTGTCATATTCCCCTGTATTCAGGAAATCGATAATCAAGGTGACATCTCCGATGGTGATATCGCCATCATTGTCCACATCGCCCGGCCTTCCTGCAAAGTCATTATTGTCCAGGTAAACCACACGCCGACGAATCCAGTCACTCAGATACTCAAACTCCCCATAGAAGTCGAGAGGACGGTTGTAAATGTCGGGCGAACCGCTCCAGCGCTCGCTTTCACGCGCCAGTGCGCCACTCGTTTCCAACGCATCCAAGACGGCTTTGTATCTCGCTATCATATTATTAGGTTCAAGCACAGAGCGGCGCAACTGCCAGTAGCGATACACGACCAGCTTTTTGAATTCAGGAATTCCCAGCAAGCGCATGAACAACTTGTTCTTGTTCAGGGCGGAGAAACGGCAGCTCAACAAATCTTTTTCGGGCTGGATCTCAGGGGCATGATAGAATCCGTTACCGTCATACCAGTGTTGCCCTACAGTGGCTTCGAGATCCCATACAGCAAGTGTGAGTTTCTTGTCCACAGCACCATCGTAGCATCCCCAAATAACGTTTTTGCTGCTGTTATCAATAGCAAACAACATCGTGATGAACACGTAATAGTCGGCAAGTACAGGCAGATCGAAATAATCGCCCACTTGGCTGGCAAAAGTCGCGTCGTCACTTGTCGCCACAAACTTGATGGCGTTGTTCAACAGCGAATAGTCCGTTGGGTTGACATCATCAATATCGGGATACATGAGGTCAAAACCCGCCCAATGCTCCTGCGTGTTGTTAATGACGGAGTCCTTCCTGAACAAAGTCTGACGGGTGACCTCTTTACCTTTCCACATCAAGCCGTGGAACTCGCTCGACAGATCGTCATACTTCTTTAACTTCATCTGCTTGCGGTCCAGGAACTCAGCCATGTCAAAGAAGCCCATATACACACCATTTAAGAACACCTCCACATGTTCGCCACGCGAATAATTCATTGCCTTGGGCTGTACATCAGCATAATATGGCTTTGATTGGAAATCGGCCCACAGGCTATGCGCCACCTTGTTGCGGAAACGCAACATGTCAATGATGCCGGCATCCAACCTCCAGTGATTATCCTTGCGCAAGCCAAAGAACGAGACATCCATTTTTTCCCCGTTCTCGTCGATGAACTTGATGTGGTAGTTATGCTTTTCGATCCAGTCATAGAGTGTTGTTCCTCCAGCCCACTTGATACGGGCCCTATAGTCTTGCGTCTGATGCTCCTCGGGAATAGTGACCTGGACATCACCCACCGAGTAAACGTCATTGAAATTACCCTGCATGCACACGATGGGGAGGCAGGTGAAACGCAATGTCACTTGGGAAATCACGCCCTTATGCGAAAAGACCATCGTATAGGTCGTCGCGCCGTCAACGACCGGCAAATTCACCGATGTTCTCACCTGTCGGCCGTTGATCAGCACCCAAGACACCGTGTCATCAATCACGATAGGTTTTTCAAATTGTTTACCGAATTCTGATAGGGGTACCGACAAAAGATAAGAATGGGTCAATCGGTCATAGGCTAAACGTTTACCGTCAATAGTCAGTTGAGCAAATGATGCAACTGCACTTAATAGAAAAGCCATTAAAGCAACAAATGTCCGTCTCATATGAAATCCATTTTAATCGTTCAAATATTCTTTTATATATAGTTCACAAGAGGCCACAAGCTGGTCGTACCACTGCTGGCCAAAACGCTCGATGAGCGGTTCACGCAGGAATTGATATAAACGGATGCCCTCATGTCGTCCCAGCACCTCGGCGCACTTACAGATTTTCCAACGGTCAAAATTTACTGCCTCATATCCCGGATATCGCTTGACGCGCACCGGATAGAGGTAGCACGAAATGGGCTTGCGCCACTTGATGCGTCCCTCTCGGTAGGCCTTCTCGATAGCACACAGGCACATGCCTCCACGCTCATAGGTGGTGAAGACACAATTTGCCCCGCCTACCAGTTGAGTGACCAGTTCTCCCTCAACGTCAACATAGGCAACGCCGTGTTCCTTGATCTGTTCTTGGGCCTGAGGCAACAGGTCATCCCACACCTCGGGCAGGATTGCTTTTAGCTGCTGGTACTCCTCTTCGGTCAGTGGAGCGCCAGAATCGCCCTCGATGCAACAGCTTCCCAAGCAGGTGTCCAAGTCACAGCAAAAGAAGCGCTTCACCAGGTCCAGGCTCACTAATGTTCCGTCAATATCAAACATATCTATTCCATCCAGCACCTATTCTCTAGACACCGGTTTCATCATTATCAGTTTATTCTTTCTCGACAAGCGCCGACAAGGCATGCTCCAGATCGGTGCTCGACAGGTTCAAGTGAAGTTCGCCCTTGTAGGCATAGGAAATGCGTCCTGTCTCCTCGCTCACTACGATGGCAATGGCGTCGGTCGCCTGGGCGATACCCTTTGCCGAGCGGTGCCGCAGTCCCAGATAGCGGGGAATGTTAGTGTCGTGTGACACCGGCAAGATGCAACCAGCACTCATGATCTTGCTGCCCGAAATAATCAGGGCTCCGTCATGCAACGGGCTGTTCTTGAAGAAGATATTCTCGATCAGGCGGGAGTTGATGTCGGCATTGATGATATCTCCCGTGCGTTCATAATCGGTCAACGGCATGTCCTGCTTAATGACGATGAGGGCGCCCGTCTTGGTCTTTGCCATGTTCATGCAGGAATAGACCACCGGCATGATCCACTTTTTCTCGTCCTCCACCTCGGCCTTGCTCTTGAACAGTTTCTCAAAGATTTTGAGCCCCCGGCGTGAGCCCAGCTCGGTGAGAAAGCGCTTGATCTCATCCTGAAACAGAATCACAAGGATGAACAGGCCGATGTCGATGAACTTGTCCATGAACGTGCCTATCAGGCGCATGTCCAGAATCTTGTACATCACCACCCAAGCGACCACAAACGCGAGAACGCCGACAAAGATGTCGAGCGAGCCCGAACTCTTCATGGTGCGGTACAGATAATAAAGCAGTGTCGCCACCAGCAAGATGTCAATCAGGTCCTTGATACTGAAAAGCGTAAAGATAGATGATGCCATGTTTTTGTCATTATTTAGTCTTACCAGCAAACCGAGGATGAGCCAGCGATATAAGTTTTACAGCCTCGACAGCAGGACGCACATCATGCACTCGCAAGATGTGGGCGCCCCGTTCCAGGGCCAGGGTGTTCAGAACAGTCGTTCCATTCAATGCATGATCGGCGTCACTGTTCAGCGGCGTGTAAATCATGCGTTTGCGCGAAACTCCCACCAGCAGCGGGGCCTCCAGCGCGTGAAAAGCGTCAAGACCTGCCAGCAGTTCATAGTTCTGCTCCAAAGTCTTGGCAAAGCCGAAGCCCGGGTCGGCGATCACGTCGGCCACCCCCATTTGCCGCAATTGATCGATGCGCCGTGCCATCCATTCGAGCACTTCGGCGGCAACATTGTCATATTGCGTCATCGAAGCCATGGTGGCAGGAGTGCCACGCATGTGCATGAGCACAGAGGGGACATGCAACCGCGCCACCGTGGTGAACATCGCCTCGTCAAGCGTTCCGCCCGAGATGTCGTTGATGATATCGGCTCCCCACTCTTCCACGCAGCGCTGTGCCACATCGGCACGATAGGTGTCCACCGAGATGACGCTGTCTGGAGCCACACGCCTGATGACGTTGAGCGCCCAATGCAAACGCTCCATCTCACCCACGGCATCTACCGATTGGCTGCCGGGACGCGTCGAGCAGGCGCCCACGTCGAGCACATCAGCGCCCTCATCCAGCATCTGGTGCACACGCTCCAGAAGCATCTGCTCGTCCCCCACCCGACTACCACTGTAAAACGAATCGGGTGTGACATTAATGATGCCCATCACCCATGGACGGTCGATGGTCACTAGCCTGCCATGCAGGTTAAGGCTATAAGGCTTGAACGGTTGCAAATCCGTTGATATAAACATTTAACCTGCAAAATTACATAATATTTTCCAAAAATGGAGTATCTTTGCAGCAAATAAGTGATTCAATATGGCGACAATCATTCATGACAGCGGCACCAGGCAAGCTCCCATCGGCGTTTTTGATTCGGGATTTGGCGGATTGACAATCCTGCGTGACATCCGGCGGGTATTGCCCCAATATGACTACCTCTTTGTGGGAGATAACGCCCGCGCGCCTTACGGCACGCGCTCCCGCGAACTGGTGTACGAGTTCACGCTACAGGCTGTGAAGCACTTGTTTGCCCAAGGCTGCCACCTGGTCATCCTGGCCTGCAATACCGCCTCGGCCGAGGCGTTACGGACCATCCAGCAGCAGGACCTGCCACGCATTGCCCCCGATCGCCGCGTGCTGGGAGTCGTCAGGCCCACCGTGGAAAAAGTGGGTGAATTGACCCGCACGGGACACATCGGCGTGTTCGGCACGCCAGGCACCATCGCCAGCAAGAGTTACAACATCGAGATCGAGGGCATGTACCCCCATTGCAAGGTGCACGGTCATGCCTGCCCCATGTGGGTGCCTCTGGTCGAGAACCGCGAGAGCGGCGGCAACGGTGCCGACTACTTTGTCAAGAAAGACATCGACCTGCTGATGAACGATTGTCCTGAGATCGACACCATCATCCTGGGCTGCACCCATTACCCCCTGCTCATCGACAAGATCAACCAGTACAAGCCCCAAGGGGTGAACATCATCCAGCAGGGTCCCATCGTTGCCGAGAGCCTTGCCGACTACCTGAAACGCCATCCCGAGATTGACCGCCACTGCAGCCGCGGTGGAGTCTGCAAGTATTTCACTACCGAGGATCCCGACCACTTCTCCCCGCTGGCCAGCGTGTTCGTTAACGAACCCGTGAACGCCCATCGCATTATCCTGTAACCACGATAAAACAAAAAAGCCGCGGCATAGCCACGGCACAGGCAGACCTTGACGGGTCTGTTTTTTTATTTGCGTGTGCGCAACTGGAAGGAGCGCATGGTGTAGAGTTTGTCACCGTCCGAGAAGCCGATGGAGAAATCGACGGTGCCGTTCTTGAGTTTCTTGGTCGCGATGATTTCGCTCTGGTAACGGACCGCCTTGCCGGGAGCCATTTCCTTGACGATGGCCGTGGGTGAGAGGAAAATCTCCTTGGTGCCGCTGACGGTGATCACCGGAGCGATGTCATAGACATAATCGCGGCCCGTGTTGCGCATGATGAACACCAACTTGGCATGTTCCTCGGCATCGAGGGCGCGGTTATTGTTCTCATCCACAAAACGCAGCTCCTCAATCTCGATGTTGACAAAATGGCTATAGGCGTTGTTCTGACGGTAATCGTCACTGCCATATTCATAGTAATAGTCCGAAGAACGGTAATTGCCGTCATCGGTCTTGGGAGCGGTGGCCGCAGCACCAATAATGCCGCCGATGGCCATACCCACCACAGTGCCCATGTCGCTGCCACGGGGACCGTCGGCAATGCCGCCGATGGCCGAGCCGAACATGCCACCAATCGAAGCGCCCGTGGTGGCGCCATAGAACTGGTGCATGGATTGGCAGCTTGACATCAACAAGGTTGCTGCCGCGATGGCTACGATAGCTGTTTTCTTCATTTTCTTGTCAATTGTTAGCGTTAAAATACTTCTAAGTCATTGTCTTGCAAGAACTATGCCAATTCATCCGCCAAGCATCGCCAACTCCTCAAATGATGACATGCCAGCCTATTCTTCCTCGGAAAAGCGAAGCAGATGGTCTGGCGTAAAGAAGACGGTGGCACGCGTGTCGGTGTCCTTGGGACGCAGGATGAGGTCAAGCATGCGCCCGTTCTCAATCATCCGCTGCACAAAGTCATTCCATGTGTCGCCATAGTGCCTGAGCTGCTTAAACCACAGGCGGCGCACATTGTCGTTCTTGCTCGTGAGCATGGACAGGAACATCGACAAATTGGTGGGCACCAGCAACTCGACCTGGACGGTGTCACCCTGAACGGTGAAAGAACTGAGAGACCAGTTCTCGCCGTCCAAGATGGGGCACTGGGCATTCAGTTCGGCAATATAGGTGTCAAAGCCCACCGCCACCCCCTCCTGTCCAAAGCATTGGACAGACAACAGCAAGGTCAGCAGTGAGGACATCAACAAGGCATGCAATCTATAGACTCTCATTGCACGGTCACATTACTTGAGACAAACCGGCAGCTCACTCTTTAGAACCTTCCTCGGCATCAAGGCTGTCGATGACACCGGCGATCATGCCGTCAACGATGCTGCCCTGGAACCCCAGAGCCATTGCATAGAGCTTGCAGATGGCCATTTCCTCCTCGTCAAGCTCTCCGTCAATCATCATCATGGCCACCATGTCGCGCAGGTAGGCAAGCTTGGTATCCTCATCCTCGGGCAGGACGATGTCAACGCTGTCGGGATTCTCCATCACACGGTTAAACTCCTCGGGAGAGATGTTCTCGCGTGAGGCTACAGCGAGGAGCACAGCCAATTCCGAGTCGGTAAAGCGCTCGTCGGCCGATGCAAGCATCACCAGGTTCTTGAGCTGGCCCAGGCGTTGCTGTTCCTGGTTGGCATTCTTTTCTTCGTTCATCTTCGTTCAATATATTAGGTTAGCGTTAAATTCGTGTTATCACTCATTATTCAAGCACGGAGCTAGGCACTGGACGCCGAGCGGATGTGACCGCCCTTGCCCTGCCCTATTGTGCGCCCGATGCTCTGGATCTTCATTCCGATGCAGGTGCGGCACTGCAGGGGGGTATCGTCCACACAGATTTTGCCCGGATAGAGTTCATACAGGCGGCGGTACTCGCCCTCGGTGACGTTGGGCATGACCACATTGGCTCCCGCCTTCAGCGCCATGATGCGTCCTTGCGGATGCAAGCTCTCCATGGCCGTTGTGGCGGGAATATTGATGTCTGGCAACAACAGCCTCATCACCGCCATTGTGCGCAGCGCCATCTCCAAGGAGCCTCCCTGCTCATTGGCCAGCGGAGTGTCGGGATGTGGAATAAAGGGGCCAATGCCCGCCATGTCCACTCCCAAGTCCTTGAGATAGAGCAGGTCGCCGGCAATCGACTCCACGGTCTGCCCCGGCAAACCCACCATGATGCCTGACCCCACTTCATAGCCCAGTTCCTTGATCATCAACAGGCATTCATTGCGCCGTTGCCAACTCATACCGGGATTCAAGCGGTGATACAGGTCCACGTCGGTAGTCTCGATGCGCAGCAGGTAACGGTCGGCTCCGGCATTGCGAAAGGCCTCATAGTCGCTGTAATCACGCTCCCCGATGCTCAGTGTCAAGGCGACATCCATCTGCTTGATGCGCTCAATGATGCGGCTCATGCGGTCCTGGTCGAAGTGCATATCCTCGCCCGACTGCAGCACAATCGTCTTGAAGCCGATCTCCACAGCCCGTCGTGCCGTCTCGACCAGTTCGTCGTCGCCCATGCGGTAACGTTTCACGCCCTTGTTGCCACGGCGAATGCCACAGTACAGACAATCGTTGCGGCAGATATTGGAAAACTCTATCAAGCCGCGCAGGTGCACATCGCTGCCCAGCGCCGCCTGCCGCACCTCATCGGCACGGGCATAGAGTTGACTTGCCGGCTCGTCGGTCAACAGATGGACGATGTCGGCATGAGAGAGCTCGCTATTATGCACGCATTGATTTTTCATGACAAAACGTGAATTATTTGGCACAAAGATAATGGTTTTTCACGCACAATGGTTAATTTTGCATCCAGAAATATGAAAACCATCCAAGAAATAAAAGAAATGCTGTCCCGCAGCGAGGGACAAGAGGCCCTTCAGGCCGCCAACGAGATTGTGGAAAACAAGAGCGTCTCACGCGAAACGCTCGCCAACGCCTATTACCTGCGCGGTAACGCCTACCGCCAGCAAGGCAACGTGCGCATGGCACTCAACAGTTACCTTGAGTCGATGGAACTTGACCCTGACGGTCCTGCCGCCGAGGCATACCGACACATCCAGGAACTACTCGACTTCTACAACAAGGATTACTATAATCCGTAAAATACCGGACTCTTTTTTTACCATTGACCATTCACTACACATGAAGGAGTCACTGAAGCGAGTAGGATGGATTGATATGGCAAAAGGGTACGGAATTATCCTTATGCTGATTGGTCATCTCCATGTGAATGAACTGATGGTTTGGATTTACTCCTTCCACATGCCTCTGTTCTTCTTCGTTTCGGGTTACCTTTTTAACATTAAATCCAATTTTCTTGATTTTAGCGCCGGAAAAGTCAAGAGGATGCTCATTCCATATGTGTTCCTTTACATACCCATGTTGCTTGCCGAACTCCTGTTTGAAGGCGCATTGTCTACTGGCCAAATACTGGAGCATCTGAAACTCAATCTATTGCAGCAGCGTCATTCTGCACTATGGTTCCTGGGTTGCTTGATTGTATTACACTTCCTGTACTACCCCATAGTGCGCTATGTCACCAACCGCATTCTTGGCGCAGTCATTACTTTAATGCTGGGATTGACAGGTGTCATGCTTTGGCGAAATGGCGTGACTAGCTTATATTGGAATAGTGATGTGGCGATGGTTGCCGCTCCTTTCTTCTATGGTGGTTATCTTCTGAAAGGAAGGATTGATGAGAACCAGATAAGAAAGATGAAAAAAGTGCCATTGGCTTTAGTCATGTTAATTTTGGCAGCAGCATCAGTGTTGACGGCTCAGCTCAATAGCCATTATTTCCTGGGACGCGAAATCGACTTGTTTGATTCCTTGTTCAGAGAAGAATGGCTGTCCTATACCGCGGCTTTTATAGGGATATCACTTATCGTATTGTTGTCGGCACGCTGGAGTGTTCCCTTTGTCAGATACATTGGCAAACACTCGCTCTTATTCTATGCTTGGCATTACCCCATCGTCATGTTGCCAATGTTGAAGCTATGTAACAAGATGGGTATTGTTCACCTGAATAGCGGTTGGAATGGCTTATTGCAGAACAGTCTGTTATTGATAGCCACCCTAGTCGTCCTGACCATCCTGAATGAGCTGGTAATCAGAACGCGTTTGAGATTCATTACAGGCCGATAAATCCTGGGCAGACGTCAGAACAGCACGCTTTCAATCTTTCTTCGGGACCTACAGCACAACTTCATAACCTGCAATTCTTCTGATACTTATTGAGCATTTTCACAGCCCGACCATTGGGGCTGGTGGTGACGCATTGGAATGATGCTTTCCAAGCAGCATCTTGTCCATCTCGCAGTAATTGCAACAGTATTCATCGGGCAGGCAGACCATAGGGTGACCCTCACAGGTTGTTACCTTGAGTCGATGGAACTTGACCCCGACGGCCCTGCCGCCGAGGCCTACCGACATATCCAGGAACTTCTCGACTTCTACAACAAGGATTACTATAACCCTTGACGTCCTGTACTATTCTATCACTCACTGCCGCCCCGATGGGGCCTGAATGGGTGTGTTCAATTGCAGGGGTTGCGCTCGGCTTCGCCTCACTACACCCCTGCCTAAGCCGTGGCCGCCCCTAGCGGGGCTGTTTGCATGAGTGCGTCTGTTACTGGCCTTTTACACGGTCGGGGTGCTGGGCGATAAAGGATTTCCAGGATTTGGCACCCTTGCTGGTGAAGGGCTTGCTGCGCTCATAGAAGTGGCACAGGGCGGCGGCCAGGGCATCGGTGGCATCAAGCAGGTGCGGCATCTGACTCTCGTCCAGGTGGAGGGTGCGTTGCAGCATCAGCGCCACCTGTTCCTTGCTGGCGGCGCCATTGCCCGTAATGGCCATTTTGATCTTGCGCGGCTCATACTCAGTAATGGGAATCTCGCGATTGAGGGCAGCAACCATGGCGACGCCTTGAGCACGGCCCAACTTGAGCATGGACTGAACGTTCTTGCCATAGAAAGGTGCCTCGATGGCCATCTCATCGGGCAGATACTCGTCGATAACGCCGCTCACGCGCTCATAGATGTGCCGCAGCCTCATGTAGTGATCCTCCATGCGGTTGAGCTGAAGTACGCCCATGACGATGAGTTCGGGCTGCTTACCGTTCACGCCCAGCAAGGCATACCCCATGACATTGGTGCCTGGGTCGATACCGATAATAATATTCTGGTACTTCTTGTCCATCGTTTCTCGCATGCAAAGGTAATGAAAAATTATCTTCAAGCAGAAAAAGGGTGACACAAAACTCTTCTCTACTGCGAAGCTTGACGTCGCTTTCTTGTCCTGCGCTACTTGTACCGCGGTTTCTTGCCCCACGCTAAGACGCTAAGATTTTTAGGTCGGCGAATTTAACGAATTTAACTAATTGGCATCCGCGCTCTTTTGTTCCGTGCTTTCTTGTCCCGCGCTTTCTTGTCTCATAGTTGTTTTCTGGTTTCTTGTTTCTTGTTGGGGGGGCGCGGTTTGAATTCATGTTGTGGTTTAAAACAGGAGCGCAGCCCTTACTGTGGGTTGCGCTCCGTGTTGGCTTTGTCCTCCATTTTACTAAGCGTCCGAGAAAAAGTGTTGCATTGTTGTCATGCCTTGTTGCGTTGACAACGCAACATACGTGACAGTGACAAACAATACGGAACGGCCATGAAAAAGGAGACTTGCTTAACTCATCACCAGTGGTTGGACATCATAAAGTCGATGAGGTCGGTCACGTCGGTGATGTTGATGATGTGGTTCTCATCACAATCGGCATTGTCCAGACTGATCTCAGAGGCATCGCCTGTCAACAGGTAGTCGATCAAAGCGGTCACGTCACTGACGTTGATGATTCCGTTCTTATCCACATCGCCCCTGACAACGGGTACGGGCTCGGTCCACTTCTCGACCACAAGGATGCCCTGGCTCAGATAGAGGGTCAGGTTATACTTGCCCACAGGAATCCTGAAGGAATTCTGGCCGGGCACAACGGTGAGGTTGGTCCCCAGGCGCGCCTCGTTGATGAGGAAATTGTTGCTGGTAGCACCCATGCGGTAGCCTGCAATCTCGTCCCAAGAGGAACCCAACGCGGTGGTGAAGCTGAAGTAGCTGTAACCGCCATAGGGATCGACGAAACTGATGGTGGCGGTATATTTCTCGCCGTTGGTCGTGGTCATCTCGATACCGTTGTTGGGTGCCCACCCCGTTGAGTTGATGTTACCCAGCACATAGACCTTGTCGAAGCTGGCAGCGCCGGCACCGGCATACTTCTCGGTCACGTCGAGGTAGGTGTCGGCAGCGCTGTATTTGTAAGTTGACAGGTCGCTGTTAGGATAGATGAAGAACGCATCGCGGGTCACATGGATGTCTGACGTCTGGTTCTCGAAGCCAAATTCTCCATTGCTGAAAATGACATTCATGTCGTCGGCATCGGCATGCAGACAGTACCACTCGATGTCGTTGACGGTCACTTTGTCCAGCGTGCTGATCTTCTTGCCAGGCCAGCTGTCGCCCGTCAGGTTGTCGTCACCGGACCAGGCCCAGATATAGGCATTGGCCATCGAGGTCTTGACATAGACGTTGATGCCGGTGGTGGCGGCGTCGGTGATGGTATAGATGTAGCTCTCGACGTTCTCGACCTGATTGCCGTTGAGCACGCCCACCTTGAGGGTGGTGTTCTCGCTGAACGACAAGGCAGTGGATGCGGTGATGGTCGCGCTGGTGACGGTGGGTTCACTGCCGTCGGTGGTATAGACGAGGACCGTGCCGCCCTTGCTGGGAGCGACGGTCAACGACACGTTGCCCACATAGTTGCCGGCCGGCTTGCTCACAACGGGATAGCCCAGGATGCTGCCATCCTTGCCCACGTGCTGCCAGTCGATGCCGTTGCTGATGAACAGGTTATATCCGTCACCGCCCTGGACCAGGGTGTAACCAGCAGGGGTGCCGTTGAAGACGGCGCCACCCACCTGCAGGTAGAGGTTGCCGCGGGTGCCTTCGGTCTCCAGGATGTAACCGCCACTGCTTTCCTGCTGGGTGAGGATGTCGCTCTGGTTGTGGACACCGGCAGCGCGGCGTGCTTTGATGCAGTTGTTGATCTCATCGGCATAAACCAAGTAATGCTTGTAGAAAATGCAGGGTGTTCCGGGCATGGCCAGGATAAACGCATTGGCAGGCATGACATTGGTCTTGAGGCAGTCATAGTTGGTGTTTTGGCCCGTGTCGTGGTTATCGACGAAGGTGACCGAGTAGCGCTGGTAGTCCTTGTCGGCAGCCAGGCCCTTATCGTTGAGGGCGCTCCAGGTGCCGCCGGCAAAGGCGCTCTGCATCGGGTACTTCAAGGCGAAGTCAAACACGGCCGTCTGGATGCGGTCGTCCTGCTTGGTCTCATTGAGCCACCAGCGCAGGGTCTCGGCATTGCCGTCCCAATACTCGCCCACCGAGAACGTCGGCTGGCTAGCCTGGTTGTACAAGCCCACATAGTAGCCCGCATAACCCTTGCACATGTCGTAGCGGAAACCGTCGTAACCCAACTCGTCGATGAGGTACTTCTGATAGGTCTTGACATTCTTCTGGACGTTGGCGCTGGTGTGGTCCAGGTCACGGCTGCCGTCAAAGTTCTCGCCCTCGTCGTTAGCGCCCGTGGGGGTGTAGCCCGAGCCCGAACACTCGTCGTTCTTGCAGATGTCGGCCAGTGACCACGTCATGCTGTACTCCTCGCCAGTGACGGGGCCAGTGACGGTCTCGTTGGCGAAATCCACCCAACCGCTCTTGCCGCTCTTGTGGTTGATCACCATATCCATGAGCACGCTGGTATTGTGGTCATGGAAAGTCGAGATCATCTCACGCAGCTGCGACTCGGTGCCAAAGCAGGTGTTGTGCTTGAGCCAATAGACGGGCATGTAGCCCATGCTCTGTGCAGAACCATTGGCATCGACGCTACCCGAGTTGGGCACCCACACCACGTCAAAGTACTGTCCCAGCTCCTGGGCATTCTCGGCCAGCGTGTTCCACCTGGTGGCCTTGTAGCTGTCCCAATAGAAGCCTTGCAGCATCACGCCGCCATACCTGGCGGGCCAGCCCTTGCCGGCGACAGGGCCGCCACCGCCCTGGCGCGTGATGACACAAGTGAGGTCGTTCACGTTGACGGTAATGTTATAGGTTCCTGCAGGGATACGGAAGGAAACATCCACATCCTCGCCAAAAGAATTCAAGGGGATGGTCTGGCCCAGCGTTGACGAGGTCACCCAGTAGTTGCCCTCGCTCACGGGCGAGAGACGGTAAGGCAAAATGCCGTCCCAGTCATCGCTGTTGTCTGCCAGCTTGGTCGTGAACGAGAAATAGCTCACATTGGCATCCTCCTCGGACCACTCGCCATTGAAGGTCACCTGAGTGGTAAACACATTGCCGTCGGTAGTGGTCATCTCCACGCCCTGGCTCGGGTTCCAGCTGTTGCCGTTGGCTTCGCCCAGGATGTAAAGGTGTCCGGTCAAGGGATTGACGGGCTCGCCACCTTCGTTGAAAATCAGGAAACGCTTGTTGATCGTGTCAAACTTGAAGGTGTAGCTCGTGCCATTGCCCGTGAAGTAATAAGCGCCAGACGCACTCTTTTGGGTCGGTATCCAGGTGTCAAAGGCCGTTACCGCCTGGTCACTGCCTTGAGGGCCATAGCGGTAGTTGTTGTTGAACGTGTCCCAATCGTCAGGCGATGAGGCCTGATTGTCGGCAAACACAAAATATACCTTGCCGCTGACCGTCGTCGTCAGGTAGTAGGTGCCGTCGGCCTTGGCAGTCATGCGTACACCGCCGGCAGGATTCCAGCCACCGAACGGCCCATCGCCCACGATATACATCTGGGCGCTCACCTGCAATGTCAGGAGCGACATCACAAGCGCAAAAAATAATGTAGATGCTTTTTTCATATTTATGGTCTTTAAAGTAATAATTTGTTTTTGGTTATTCCGATGGCGATTGGGCGTAAAGCCGCATTTGCTTTGATGTCCCCAAAATTAGTGATTCCTATCCACTTAGCGCTTAATTCTTCAAGCAACCATTCTCAAAAAACAGCGCAAACGATTGCATTTCCCCCATGTGGCTGATGCCGCCGCTAATGCATCTTCATTTCCCATCAATCCTGAGCGCTGGGGTTCCCTCTACCCGATATTTCCCACCTTTTTCCACTGATTTTTCCTTGAATATCGCTAAATTTGCACGGAATAATGCGATTAACGCAAAAACCGACCTTCATCACAATGAAACCGCTCATCCAATACGCCATCCTGCTGCTGACGTTCCTGCTGCCAGGCTCCATCACGGGGCAAAGCCTGGAAGTCGGCAACATATACTATCATATCGCTGGCGGCCATGCCGTTGTCACCAGCGGCACCTATCCCTATTATGGCGATGTGTCCATCCCAGAGTCCATCAGCCACAATGACAGTGTTTACCCGGTTGTTGCCATCGACCGTGCTGCATTTCGCGACTGCTCTGCCCTCACTAGCGTGACCATCCCCCGCACTGTCACCGCCATCGGGGAACATGCCTTTGCGGGGTGCACGGCACTTGACAGCGTGGAAATCAGCGATCTGGACCGCTGGTGCGGCATCGACTTCGAATCGGAGACGGCCAATCCCTGCTATCATGCCCACCGCCTGTTCTTGAAGGGGATGGAAGTCACCGAACCGGTGATTTCTGATACGGTCACGACAATCGGCTCGTTCGCATTCTCGGGGTGCACATCCATCAGCAGCGTCCACATCCCGAGTGCGGTGACGAGCATCGGCAGCGCATCGTTCAGCAACTGCAGTTCGCTCACTGCCATTACCGTGGATGACGGCAACCCCGTCTATGATTCCCGCGACAGCTGCAATGCCATCATCGAAACGGCAAGGAGCATATTGATTGTCGGCTGCCAGAGGTCCGTCATACCCGGCAGCGTGAGGGCCATCGGCGGTTGGGCTTTCTACTGTTGCACGGGTCTCACCAGCATTCATATCCCCAATTCGGTGACCGAAATCGGCTTTGAAGCCTTCTACCGGTGCTCGTCACTCATCGGAGTGAACATCCCCAATTCGGTCAAGGTTATCGGTTACCAGGCTTTTTACGGCTGCTCGTCACTCAGGGGGATTCACATCCCCGGCAGCGTCAGGGGAATCGGCGACTCGGCCTTTGAATACTGCCCATCGCTCTCCAGCATGAGCGTGGCCAGCGACAACCCGCGGTTTGACTCGCGTGATGACTGCAACGCCATTATCGATAGCCGCGAAAACACATTGATAGCGGGCTGCCGCAACACTGTCATCCCGTCCTCGGTCAAGGCTGTTGGCGACTACGCCTTCTCGGGATGTTCAATGCTCGCCAGCATCGATATTCCCGTCGGTGTGGACTCGGTGGGCGATTATGCCTTCAGGGGATGTACCCAACTGCGCAGCGTCATCCTTCCCATGGGCCTCAACAGCATCGGCGCGTCGGCATTCTTTGAGTGTAAAGCGCTCAACCGTGTGGAGATACCGGCCACGGTACGGTCCATTGGCGCTTTTGCATTCGAGCATTGTCCGGCAATCCACAGCATGAGCGTGGCCAGCGGTAATCCCCGCTACGACTCGCGAGACAGCTGTAACGCCATCATCGAGACTGCAAGGAGCACCCTGGTGGCCGGTTGCATGAACACCGTGATTCCCGCAACGGTTACCACGATTGGCGACAATGCCTTCAGCGGGTGTTTCATGCTTACTTCGCTCAGCATTCCCAAATCGGTGACCTCTATCGGCGACTATGCGTTCATGGGGTGCACCTCGCTCTCCAGCATCAACATCCCCACCTCGGTGACGCACATCGGTGACGCGGCATTCAGCGGATGTTCGGCCCTTAGGACCCTGGAGATCCCCAACACGGTCAGATTGCTGGGCCAGGCGGCCTTTGGCGGATGCAGCTCACTGGAGAGCATCAGTCTTCCCAAGACGGTCACAGAGATCGGCGACTATGAGTTTTATGGCTGCACCCTGCTCAAGTCCATCAACATTCCTGCGACCGTACGGTCCATCGGAACGGCGGCTTTCCGCGGTTGTTTTTCGCTTACCGCCATCCATATTCCCAAGTCAGTCAATTCGATAGGCAGCTCGGCATTCAGGGAGTGCCCGTCGCTTGCGAGTGTGACGGTTGCAGGCGGTAATGACCATTACGATTCACGCCAGGGCTGCAACGCCATTATCGAGACGGCCACAGGCACGTTGATTGCCGGCTGCCGCAACACCGTCATCCCGGCAACAGTCACCGCCATCGGCTATGCCGCCTTTGACGGATGCGTTTTCCTCAACTCGATATCCATCCCTAATGCCGTGACGCGCATCGGACGCAAAGCCTTCAACAACTGCCCAGGCCTGAAAGACGTCGTATGCGGCATTACCGATCCCTCGCAAATCGCCACATCGCCTGACGCCTTCATGCTGCCATCGGGCGACTACAGCGACCGCACCCTGCATGTTCCCTCGACGTCCATCTCGTCCTATCAAGACCGTTCCCCGTGGAATGAGCAATTCGGCCATATCGAGGAATAAATGGCTACGACCAAAAACTAGGGTCAAAGGACTAAAGTCTAAACTCTTTTTAGTATCTTTGCCAAAAAATACAGAGACCGACATGAAGAAACTGGTGATTTTTGATTTGGACGGCACGCTGCTCAATACCATCGAGGACCTGGGTCAAGCGGCCAACTATGCGCTGGAACGCAACGGCTATGCCACGCACAGCATGGCCAGTTACCCCTACTTTGTGGGTAACGGCGTGCGCCGACTGATGACGCGTGTGCTGCCCGAGGATGCCCGCGACGACGAGACCGTGGACCGCGTGCTGGGCGACTTCCTGGAGTATTATGACGTGCACTGCATCGACTACACCAAGCCCTACAACGGCATGATCGAGCTGCTGCAGGACCTGCGCGACCTGGACGTGGCTGTAGCGGTCGCGAGCAACAAGTACCAGAAGGCCGTCGATAAGATCATTCCCCACTTCTTTCCCGACATCAACTTCATCGCCATTGAGGGACACCGCGAGGGCGTGAACGTCAAGCCCGACCCTAGCGTTATCTTCACGATTCTGGCCAAGGCCGGTGTCGCGAAAGCCGATGCGCTCTACATTGGTGACAGCGGCGTGGACATGGAAGCCGGCCGGCGAGCGTGCATCGACACGGTGGGTGTCACTTGGGGCTTCCGCAGCAAGAAGGAACTGGTTGAGTACCATGCCGATGCCATTGTCAACAACCCGATTGACATCCTCAACATTGTCGAAAACGGCATCCGCATCTCCTAATACTAAAAAACAAAGAACTAAAAACTAAAAACTATATCACAATGAACTGGCTAACGGAATTATTTATCGGCAACAGTGTTGCACACACGCTGCTCGTGTATGCCATCGTCATTGCCATTGGCGTCTTTCTGGGCAAGGTCAAGATCTTCGGCATCTCGCTCGGGGCCACCTTCGTGCTGTTTTGCGGTATCCTGGTGGGACACCTGGGTGTGGAAGTTGACCCGGCCACTCTCAAGTTCATCCAGGAGTTTGGCCTCATCCTGTTCATCTTTTCCATCGGTCTGCAGGTAGGTCCCAGTTTCTTCTCCTCGTTCAAGCATGAGGGCATCCAGCTCAACGGCATCGCTATGCTCATTGTGGGGCTCAATGTTGTGGTGGCCTTCGCCATCTACCTGATTGCTGGCAACATCTCCATCACCGACCTCGTGGGCGTGATGAGCGGCGCTGTGACCAACACGCCCGGACTGGGTGCCGCCCAGCAGGCCCTCATCGAGACCGTGGGCGACCGTGCCGCCGACCTCAACGAGTCGATGTCGCTGGGCTATGCCGCGGCCTATCCCCTGGGCGTCATCGGCATCATCCTGTCGATGATTATCGTCAAGATGCTGTTCAAGATCAATGTGGACAAGGAAATCGACGACATCGAGCGTGAGAAAGAGGACAGCCAGCTCAAGCCGCACGTCATCACCTATCAGGTGACCAACAAACTCATCAACGACATCCCCGTGACGCGCCTGCACGCCATCATCGACCGCAACTTCACCATCTCGCGCATGAAACGTGCCGACGGCACTGTTGAGATTCCGCAGGGCGAGACCATCATCCGCAAGGACGACGTGCTGCGTATCGTCATGAGCGCCCACGACCAGGACATCTTTGACGCCATCATCGGGCCGCACGTGGACTTTGACTGGCAGGTCGAGACCACGCCCAAGGGCATCGTGAGCAAGCGCATCGTCATCACCAACAACGAACTCAATGGACGCAAAATCGGCTCCATCCGCCTTCACGAGGGCTACAAGGTGAACGTCACCCGCATCTATCGTGCTGGCGTCGAGCTGCTGGCCAGCCCCAACCTGTCGCTGCAGGTGGGCGACCGCCTCACCGTCGTGGGACGCGAGGAGGACGTGGACCGTCTGGGCAAGCGCATGGGCGACTCCTACAAGCGCCTGGAGCATCCCAACCTGTTCACGATGTTCATCGGCATCTTCCTGGGAATCCTCGTGGGTTCCATCCCCATCATGCTGCCGGGTATGTCGGTGCCCATGAAGCTCGGCCTCGCAGGCGGTCCCCTCGTGGTCGCCATCCTCATCGGCCGCTACGGCTACAAGGCCCGTCTCGTTACCTACACCAGCACCGCAGCCAGCCTGATGTTGCGGGAATTGGGCTTGTGTCTGTTCCTGGCCTCGGTAGGCCTTGCCGCCGGTGGCAAGTTTGTATCCACCATCCTGAGCGCTAACGGCGCCTTGTGGGTGCTCTACGGTTTCTTGATCACCATCATCCCGCTGCTCATCGCCGTTGTGGTAGCACGCGGCAAGTTCCGACTCAACTACTGCACCATCATGGGCCTTGTGGCCGGTGCCACAACCGATCCCCCTGCCCTGGGCTACGCCAACACCACTGCTGGCAATGACGCGCCTGCCGTCGCCTATGCCACCGTCTATCCCTTGACGATGTTCATGCGAGTCCTCATTGCCGAACTCATCATCATATTTGCCGTTGCCTAGCTCACAAGTAAAATATGACACATCATCTCTCTTCATCGTGCAAAACAGTTCTGGCAATCATCGCTATGGTGACATGCCTTGTGTTTACCGGATGTCAACACGACAGCGGAGTCCATCAACAAGTCCTTGAACGCATCGCTCAAGCCGAGGCGATGCTCGAGGAGCCAGATATCGACTCTTGCATCATCCTGCTGCAGCAGACCTATGATTTTGCAAAGGGCAAGGATTACCGGTGGGGAATGGCCGAGGCATGCCTGGACATCGCCCGATGCCATTTCATGGCCGACAATGTTGACTCAGCACTGGCTATGCTCGACAAAGGCATGACCGTCTATCCAGCCATGCCCGACTCCATGAGGGGGGAATACTATGGCGAGTATGCTGCCGAATATGGGGCAAAAGGTGACATGCGCACTGCGTTGACCTATATCAGACAGGCGCTACCGCTTATCAAACAATATGGCGATGACGAGAGCTATTGCATCACGTGCGCCAACGCGGGTATCTATTACCGCCACCTGGGCATGAACGACTCGGCTATATATTACTACCGTCAAGGCATGGATTTGGCCATCAAGACTGGAGATCTTGAGAGTCAGAACCTGCTCGCCAACAACATAGCTGTTCTCTATGGCGAAATGGAACGTTATGACGAAAGCCTCAAGTTCATCGACCAGGCCATTGAAAATGCCCAAAATGCCGGAGACGAGCACGGGGTTTTATCGGCCATTGGCACCAAAGGCGACATGCTTGTCTTGAGCAAGCGGTATGAGGAAGCGGCTGATATGCTGCTGGCCGCCTACCCGCGCACCGACAGCACCACTAACCCATTGAGGACCAAGGCCCGACTGCTCACTCCCCTGCTCAAGTCACTGTATCATAGCAAGCGTCCCGAACACAGGGCACAATTTCCACACTACATGGAACAGAGCCAACAATTGATTGCACAATTAGAACCGAACAGCGTCCAAGGTGCTGGCCTGCTGACGACCCGCCTTGCCCTGCAAGTCGATGACAAACAGTATGCCCGGGGCCTGCAGACCATCGCCCAGATCGAGCAGATCCTGCCGCACCAGATGGCGACGCCCCGCAACAAGTTCTATAGCAACAAGGCGAAATGTCTGGCTGGGCTGGGACGCTATCAGGAAGCATACCAGGCACTCAACGAGGCTTATATCGCTGCCGACTCCATCAAGAATGAGGAAATCAACAACAAACTCTCACAACTCACTGCATCCTACGAGATGATGCAGAAGGAACTGGAATTAACTCACCTGAGCCAGCAACACGAGCGCAACAAGACCCGTATCGCCATCCTCAGCGCCATACTCCTGGCACTGCTTGCCACACTTGGCGCATTGATGTTCTGGACACGGCAGCGCCGCCAGCAGGCCCAGATGCGCGAGACACGCCGCTGGGTCGAAGGCATCGAGCAGGAGCGTGCCCGTTTTGCACGTGAGTTGCATGACGGAGCCTGCAACGACCTGCTTGCCATCGGCATGCAGTTGCGAAGTGATAACCCTGATACCACTGAAGTGCGGCAGCAGATAGGCACCCTTCGAGCCCAGTTGCGTAACCTCTCCCATGAGCTGATGCCGCCACAGTTCAATGACGGTGTTCGACTGGATCAGGCATTGGCTTATTACCTTTCGCATATCGACAGCCCCAAAGTCGATTTCCAGGCAGATGGTGAGGATTGGGACAAGATTCCCAGTGAAACGTCCTATCAGGTCTATCGCATCACTCAGGAGGCCATCGGCAATATCATTACCCATCAGCCTGATGCAACCGTTGAGGTCAATCTCACCCCTATGCGCCTTGACATCATTTCCAAGGGGAAAATGATTCAGGGTGACGGCACAGGCATCGGCCTCCAGTCCATGAAGACTCGTGCCGACAGCATCGGAGCCACATTTGGCACCGCGATTGAGGGCGATACCTTCACGCTAACCCTCGACTTCCCAAGCAAATAATCTATTTAGGACGACCGTACCAGATTTTAATCGACCTAACGGCCGAGAAGTCAAAGAAAAATCTGTATTATATAAACTGATTTCATGACTGATCTTGTTGTAACTTCGCACACAAACTAAAACATATTGAGGATGCCACCGTGTTTCCGCCGCCCATCCCCAATGGCGACCCGCTCTACACCGAGACCGTGAAGTTCTTGATGACCTGCACCGCCATCACGCCGATGATGCTGCGTGACCGCTTCCACATCAGCGATGAGCGTGCCACCGAGCTCATCCGCTAGCTGGAGACTGGTGGTGTCATCGGACCCTACAGCAACGGTAGACCCCGCCAAATCCTGATTCCCCACAGAGGTCTCAACGACTAAACGCCACCGCAAAACGTCATGCCTGGCACTGGGACGACGGGTCAGGGCAGACCTCAGTCCCGCCACATCGGCTGTTTTACCTGGTTTTTGATAATCGTATTCTTCATCTATCTGATGAAATCCTGCGGCATAAAAATTCTGGGACATATCAAAAAAGGCATCGGACCCATCGAGGAATCCGATGCCTTGTCTTTTCGCGGTCGGGGTAATTGCTCCCCCGATGGGCTCAGTTTACCATTCGCCGTTAAGCAGGTAGTCAATCAGCGTGGTGACGTCAGAGATGTTGATTTCTCCGCTTTGGTCGACATCGGTGGCCTGCTCGTTGATTCCTGCGGCGTCACCGTTCAGAATGTAGTCAATCAAGGTGACCACGTCCGCGATGCTCACCGAGCCATCACCGTCCACGTCGCCAATAACCAGGAGCAGCATGGGCAACGTCACTTTCTGGAAGCGGCTCCAAGAACTCTCGGTGTCGTTAACGTAGAAGGCCTTCACGTGGTAGAAGTAGGTCTGTCCGGGAGTCAGTCTGGTCACGTTACAGGAAGTCAACTCGGGCGAGATGCCCTCGATCAGGACAATGCCTTCATTATTCCTCAGGGCAGGAGAGTGCAGAGCGTAAGGTTCGGCATCCTCAATCTCTCCGCCATAAATCTTGATGCTCTGAATCTCAGGATAATAGCCGCAGGTGAACATTACTTGTCCGTCGTTGTTGCAGTCAAGCACAACCAGATATGTTTCTACATCGGCAGTCAAGGTCAGCCTCTTGGTTTGCTCCGAGGTGGCTACGTCCAGTGTAGTATTGGTAACATTGGGATAGTTCTTTGCCTGGACAATGACGCTCACTTTGTCGTAGCCCAACAGGTTGAAGTTAGCAGTGATGATACTATTGCGACTGGCAGAGATAAAGCCGCCGTCCAGATAGAAGTAATTGCCTTGGAAGGTCCAATCCTCGGGCAGATAATCCTCTGCATCACTGGCATGGTTAGCCGTCTCTAGGGGCACCTCGCTGAAGTTGGCCTTGCTGAGAAGCATGACCTCAGGTTTAGGTATCACTTCCAGTGAGTAGTTGACGACGTTCTGGATGGGCGTGTTGTCGGTCCAGTCTGCGCGGAACGAGGTCGTGGTGATAGTTTCCTCATCGGCAGGAAGCATCTCAGGAATGTACAGTTCATAGGAAGACTTGCCTGTGAGTTCCACGGTCACCTCCTCAGCACCTGGAGAGCGGATTGTAATGGTTGCGCTGTAGGCCATTTCGGCTTTTGGGGTATAGGTCACGGTAAAGATGCGGCCCTCCTTGGCATTATCCATTGACAGTGTGGTCTCGTCGAGCGAGAACACACCTTCAGGGTCTGTCATCGTGAGCGTGGCATCACCCTCCAGGTTGTTGCCCTTGAGGGTGAAAGTGCTGCTCGCGGTTTGGCCGATGTAGCACTCCATGTCTATTGTCTTATCACTCACTTTGAGGCGGGGAATTATAGGACCAGGCTGGATGCCGATGATCATCTGCTGGTACTGGTTGTAGATCGAGCCACGGCTGTTGAAGGCATTGAGGGCAAAGTAGTCGTTATACGCGCCGCTCCAGCCCCAGTTGATATGGTACTTGTTGGTCGAGGAGTCATAGCCGTCAACATTGAAGGCATGACCACCGCCACTGTTGCTGATGGCGCAATACACGATAGGGCGCCTCTCGGCAAGCTCTTCCTGAATCATGGCAGCCCATTGAGCATCACTGTAGAGCGTAGTGCCGCCGTTGTAAGCACTTGTTTTCTTCACCAAACGTACCGTTTCTTGGTCATAGCCAAAGAACTTGAAAGCATCAGCAATCAAGTAGGCACTATCAACATGCACGCCGCTGCTTTGTGAACCATACTCCATGTGCTCGGCCTGACCCACATAGCGCATCAGCGTGGCCACGGCATTGGCTTGTTCGGTTGTATAGCCGCTGGTGTATTTGTCAAGCATATTGTCCCAGTCAAAGGAGACTGCGGGCAACTCGGGAACAGTGATAGACAAACCCGAATAATACTGATAAGCAGGAACTTGTTCTATCTCGAAATCAGGATATTTCCAGTAGTGGAATACCATTGCCGCCGAGGTGGCAGGACAACCCGTCAAGCATTGGTTGTTGTTTATTCTGCACATATTCCAATAGGGGGCTGACTGGTCCCACATGGCAGTGAGCAATGGGGTGACGCTGGCGGTGTGTAGCGACGGGGCCATCATTGACGGCGTTTCGACCTGTAAACCCTCATGGGCCTGCAGGTATTCCAGCTGCTCCTTGTAGGTGCCCAGCCATGCACGCATATTGCAAGGAATCTTGTCGATGTCAAACGGCTGGTTACCATAGGCCAGAATGGGCTCGGCACGGTCGTCGCCCGACACGATGACGTAGCCGCCCCCACTGGTGTTGAACACGTAGAAGGCGGCTCGGTCCACCATCTGGCTGTTTAACTCGGTGTAGGCGAGGGTGAGCTGACCCGAGATGGGGGCACTCAACATGCCGTTGTGGTTATTCTCCATCACGAAACGCTGTGCTATCTCTCGGGCTGTTGTCACGTGGACAGGTGTAGCCAGCAATGGAGTTGCAGTAAGCATTGCGATGCCCATAAAGAAAAGTTTATTCATAAATGCCACAATTTTTTTTTCACGTTAATTATAAAGCAAGGCGCATTCCAACGAAAATAGAGGATTCTTCCGGGATGAAACCAGCTCTTATGGAACTACTAATCGTACATTCATAATCATGATTTCCCCAACAGCCTCCAACGACATTGATTAGGTCCAAATAGGGCATTCCTCCTGGGTATCCCATATAGTCACTGCACCACTCCGAGACATTGCCAGACATGTCATATAAGCCAAGTTCATTGGGCTTCTTGAGACCGACAGCACAACCATAATAATACCAATTCGGCAAAAGATTATTATTGTACCAACACACCTCATTGCAATCATCGCTACCGGCATAATCGTACTGGTGAAACAATAGGCCGCCACGAGCGGCATATTCCCATTCGGCAGTAGAGGGCAGCCTGAACTCGCGGCCAGTGAGCATGTTCAGGCTATCAATGAACTCACAGGCATCATACCAACTGATGATTGAGACGGGCCAGCGTGGATAAGGTATCCCGATTGATGGCCTGAAGCCCGTCACAGCCTCCCACAGTTCAGCAGTCACTTCAGTCAACCCCAGACTGAACTTATGGACGAGGTTCCCTTGTTCATCAATGGTGTCTATCGGTACCATTGCAAAGCTAACCCCGTTGACCGAGAATATTTCGGCATTCTCAGGAATGTCAAATTCGGGATAAACAACGCCATAACGGGGGTAATCGTATCGCTCAGGGTAGAACAGATAATCAATCATTAGATTTACATCAGATAGGGAGACCCTACCGTCACAGTCTACATCGGGGTTAACACCCTCGTCACCGTGTCCTAGCAGACAGTTGATAACGGCTGAGACATCAGCGATGTCAGATTTGCCGCTCTGGTCCGGGTCGAAGCATGGAACGTAATAGGCCGAGGCAATCAGTGGCATCATTAATATGGCTGCCACCAGCAGTAATCTGCATGTTATTGATATTCGTGTCATAACTCTATGGTTTATTGATGAATATTTGGATGATTAATGGAATGTAACAATTGATTTTTATTACATGTTTGTATTCTTGCTTAACAATAAATCTATCAAATCAGTCAAATCGCTGACACTTGGTATGCCGTCATGATCCAAGTCACTACAAATTGGGCACACATCATTGTTATAGCCCAGCAGAAAGTCTGTCAAAGCGGCGACATCACCGATATCGACTGAGCTATCATGGTTGACATCGCCTGTTTGATAAAGATGGTTCTTGTCAAATAGCGTGACGATTCTTGCCATGCTCCACGGGCTTTCGCTGCCGTCAGCATACACGGCTTTCACCTTGTAGAAAAACATGTAGCCGGGGGGCAGACCCTCAACAGTGTAATGCTTGTCGGTGATGCCGGTGATGAGGCGGTAACGGGCATCGCCTTCCTCCACGGCATTGCGCAGCCTTGGTGTTTCCAATTCACCGGCGTAAATCTCAATTTTTTGGATCATGGCATAGTAGCTGGCGGTGAGGATGATGTTTTCGCTATCGGCGCAGTCAAGCACGGTAGTTATTTCGCGATAATTGTTGCTCAATGTGTGTTGTTTGCTTGCTGCACTGCTGCTGACAGTGAGGTTGGCCTTGATGTATTCGCTCCAGTTTTTTGCGGTAATGACGACCGTCACCTTATGGTGATGGGAAACATCAAGGTTTCCTGTCGTCAGTGTACTGCCAGGGCTCATCTCGATGCAGCCGCCGTCCAACCACAGACCTCCACCATCATAGATCCACCCTTGGGGAATATACTGCTCGGCGTGTGACACTTGATTGCCCACAATGTCAGGATAGCCACTGAAGTCTGCTGCATCAAGAAGCATCACCGATGGGCTCGTGGAAACCTCGAGGGAGTAGCTTTGCACGTTCTCGGGGACTGTGTTGTCGGTCCAGTCGGCGCGGAACTGCGTAAGGGTGATGTAGGCACTGTCGGGCGGCAACAAGACGGGGGTGCTTACTGTCAGTTTGGATGTACCGTGGAGGGTGAGGGTGGTGTCCCGCGCTCCGGCGCTGCTCAGGACGACAGTGGCCGTGTGTGACCCTGTCACTTCAGGGGAATAAGTGACGGTAACAGTTTTGCCTTTCATCGCTTCTTCGCTACTGATGCTCGTGGCGTCCAATGCAAATACGCCATCGGCATCGTTGAGTCTCAACGTCACGTCACCAGTCAACAACCTGCCATTGACGTTGAATGTGGTGGATGCCTGTTCATTAACATAGCACTCAATACCCACATGAGGGGGCACCTTGATGGTGGGAGAGGTCACGGGTGGTTCAATGCCGATAATCATGCTCTGTCCGAGATTATATAAATGGGTATTGCCTTCGAACGCATTCAATGCAAAATATCCGTTAGCTTCGCCCCTCCATCCCCAATTCACGTGATAGGTATCGCTGGCGGCATCATAACCGTCCACGTTGAAAGCATGACCCGAGATGAGCCGGATAATACCTTGATCATATATCGGTCGATAAGCCAAATAGACTACCGGGCGACACTCTAACAACTCGGTCTGTAGCATAAAGGCCCAATCCTCGTCGTTGATGAGCTGTTCCTCATATCCGTGGCTGTCTGTCGTTGCCTTGACAACCAGTTCAGCTCTTTCATCATACCCAAAGGTCTTGAAGGCATTAAAGATGCCATCTTCGAAAGCGAGACCCCCGATAGGCGTGTACTGCATCTGTTCGGACTGCCCCACATAACGCATAAGCTGTGCCACGGCATCTGCTTGTTCACTGGTATATCCATTGTCAGGGTAATCATCAAGCATATTGTCCCAGTCAAAAGTGACTGACGGCAGCTGGGGGATGCGGATGGGGTAGTTAGTGCCATCATAACTGAAACTGTATCGGTACCCGTCTATTGTCGGAGTGGGCTCTATAGGATATTTCCAATGATGGAACACCGATGCAACTGCTGTGGCACCGCAACCTGTCAGACACTGCAGATTGTTTAGGAAAATGAAGTTAGGACACTGGTTGTTGAATGGGGCATCTTGTGACCAACGCGATGTGAGCAATGGACGCACATCCTGCATAATGGATGTCTTGCTCACTTTTCTTGACTTGTCCTTGGAATTCTCGACGATAGCGTCGGAATGTGACTGAAGATACTCAATGTTCTGCTTGTAGATGCTCAGCCAGAAAGCCATATTGTCTGGAATACGGTTCATGTCTATCGGCTCATCGCCGTAAGCGAGGACTTCACGGGCACGGTCATCACCTGATATGATAATGAACCCTGCTTCAGAATTGAACACATAATAGACAGGCTGGTTATCGCTGTCTGTATTTACCTCAGTGTGAACTAATCGAATACAATGATTGGAGTTAGCGGCTGTTAGGCGAGTTGAAGATTGAACTTGCATGAACCGTTGAGCCGTGGCTTGAGCGATTTTGACATCTACCTGTCTGGCAACAAGTTGAAATGCAGCAAACAAAAATGCTATTAAGAATAATGCTTTTCTCATAATTCAGAAGAATAAAATTCATAATCATTGATTTGAAATGACAAGTCGAAGACCCACATTTGTGGATATGCCATAAAGGTAAATAGAAAACATGTGAGACGTCGTATATAATTTCTCAGGTGAGGTTTCATACCAAGAGCCGCCTCGAACCACCTTACCAGCACCTATTTCATCTTCAGATGGGCCTGTTGGATTGGTCTGGGGGTAATCAGGATACTTACCAAACCAGTCTTGACACAATTCAAAGACATTACCTGTCATGTCATATATTCCCAATTCATTGGGTTTTTTCATGCCGACGGACTGTGTAGACCACCCACACTCAGGAGGTAAGTTTAGACCATACCATCCCACTTCATCAATATCATTGCTGCCTGAAAACAGATAATCGCGGCTACGGTTCCCGCCCTTTGCAGCAAACTCCCACTCAGCTTCAGTGGGCAGGCGGAAGGTGCGCCCAGTCAGTCTATTCAGTTTTGCAATGAAATCTTGACACATATACCAGTCCACTTCTTCCACCGGGCGTTGTAGATTATCTTCATAGCCTTCATTACTGCAAAACCAACTAGGATTGTATCCCATTACTGCAAGCCACAATTCTTGGGTGACTTCGGTTTGGCCAATACTGAAATCCGATAGTGTCACCCAATGGGGTGTATCATCACTATTGATCCCGGATCCCATAATGTATGTGCCCCCCTGGACAAACACCATTGTAAACGAGACGCCTTCAACGGTGAAAGTCTCGGTTTGTGGAACATTTTCCTCTGGCGGGCCATAAATAAGGTAATCGATAAGAAAGGTGATGTCGCTTATACTGACAATGCGGTCACCATCAAGGTCAGAGTTCTCCAGGTTTATAGACGAGCCATCTCCTGTTAACAGATAGTCGATGAGAGTTACTACGTCAGCGATGGTGACTTGTCCATCATCGTTGGCGTCTCCAGGAAGTGATTGAGCACTTGCCGATAAAGGCACTGACATGGAGAATAACAGTGCTGCTGTTAGAATAATGAATCGTAGTCGAATAGTTGTTTTCATCATATTTCAATGCTTTTTATTATGGTTTACTCATTTCTATCCGTTGGCGGAATTAAGCGAGCGCATAATTAATCCTGCCGATGAGTACAAATTTACATCATTTGGTCCATAAATAGTTTTACCCCCCCATTTTAACATTTTTTAATAAATTGGGCGCACTTTTACTTATTCGACTGGATCAGGCACTGGCTTATTACCTCTCGCACATCGATGGTCTCAAAGTCGATTTCCATGCTGATGGCCAAGGCTGGGACACGATTCCCAGCGAAACGGCCTATCAGGTCTATCGCATCACCCAGGAAGCCATCGGCAACATCATCACCCATCAGCCAGATGCCCAGGTCAAGATAAGTCTCACCCCATCCCGACTTAATGTGGTTTCTACGGGTAAAATGGTGCAGGGAGATGGCAGAGGCATCGGTCTCCAATCAATGCTCAACAGGGCCGAGAGCATCAACGCCGAGTTGAAAACCTCCAGCCAGGAGAACACATTCTTGCTTACGCTCGACTTCGGCAACGCCTGATTTTAGCGTTTTTCATCCACGGCGCGCCGTAGTTTTGATGGTTTTGACCTCATTTTTTACCCTTGAATGCAACGGTATTCAGGGGTAAAATTGTACCTTCGCACAAAACCAATCCATAACAATCATGCAGACAATAAACAAAGCCAATCTACTGATAATCGAGGATCATGATATTGTGGCCCTTGGCCTCAAGACCCTTTTGGCCGGCAACACAGCCCTTGGCATCATCGACTTTGCCACCACAGCCAAACTTGCCATGGAAAAAACAGTAAAACAACATTTCGACCTATATATAATAGATGTGGAATTGCCTGACATGTCTGGCATCGATCTGATCAATTCCCTCAAGACCCTATCGCCCGACAGTGCCTTCATTTTCCATACCATACACGACGAACTGTGGACACTGCGCCAGATGATGAAAAGCGGGGCCGATGGCATCGTCATGAAAAGTGACGATACCGCCGAACTCATCGCCGCTATCGAACAGGTACTGGATGGTGGCAGCTATTTCTCAAAGCAGTACAGGCTGGCTTGCCAGGAAATGGAGCAGTATCAAGAACTCTCGGCTCGAGAGATAGAAGTCTTGAGGCTCATCGCCGAGGGACTGATGACACGCGACATCGCCACTCGTCTCTTCGTCAGCGACAACACCATCGAGTTCCACCGCAAGCGCATCATGCGCAAACTTCGTGCCTCCAACATGGCACAACTTGTCAAGGATGGCATCGCCCGCGGCTATATCAAGACTATCAAATGACATCTCAACCAACAATAATAACCTATTAAAACTTTATCGTTTATGAAGAAATTACTCTTTACTCTCATCCTTGCGCTAGCCACCCTAGCTCAAGCTGCGGCCTATCCCACCTTTGAGAAAAACGGCATCTATTATGACATCCAGAGTGGCGACAGCACCGTCTATGTGACCAACGGTACTGTTAAGTACACTGGAAATGTGTCGATACCCAGTCATGTCAATTACAATGACAAGAGGTATGATGTGATAGGCATTGCCGGTAATGCTTTCTCTAATTGCACCGAATTGTTATCTGTTTCCATTCCAAGTTCCGTTACAATCATTGCTGACGGCGGAGCGTTTAGTGGTTGCACTAGTTTAACTTCAATAACGATCCCTAATAGCGTTACTCATTTGGGTTCTCATGCTTTCTACAACTGCTATAACTTGTCGAGCGTGACCTTAAGCAATAATCTCCAGACTATTGGTTCTAGTGCATTTCAAAATTGCCGATCGCTCACTAGCTTTACCATTTCCAATACTGTTAGAACAATTGGCTCTCATGCTTTTTCTGGCTGCACGGGTTTGACTAGTATCACTATCGGTAATCATGTCGAGACCATAGTTGGTTACACCTTCAGAGGCTGCTCCAGCCTAACGAGTATAACGATTCCCAATAGCGTAGTATCCATAGGGGGATTCGCATTTGAGGGTTGTACAAGTCTTGCTTCTGTTTCTTTAGGTAATGGATTAACAACGATTGGTGGTGGTGTGGCCGATTACTGGAATACATTTGCTAATTGTACGTCATTAAAAGAGATTGTAATCCCTGATAATGTAAAGACTATTACCCGTTCTGCATTTGCTGGCTGTACTGCATTAGAAAGAGTTACACTGAGCAACTCAATAGAAATATTAGATGAAGCGATGTTTGACGGTTGCATATCATTAACCAGCGTCAACATTCCTGCAAGTGTCACCAGTATCGGATGGGGAGTTTTTAGGTATTGCCGCAGTCTGCCAGCCATTACGATTCCTAATAATGTTACGTCCATCGGGGGTAGTGCATTCTTGGGTTGCACTAGTCTAAACGAGATATCCATCCCCAAAAGTGTGACAACTATTGACAAAGAGGCTTTTAGCGGTTGTACGGGTCTCACCAGCTTAACCTTCACGCCTGGAGAAGACCAACTGACAATAGGCGAAAGTGCATTCAACAACTGTACGGGGCTTGCATCACTCACGCTGCCGGGCAATGTATATGCTATTGGTGTAAGTGCCTTTGAGAGCTGCACTGGCCTTGCCCGAGTTACTCTGCAGCCTGGTGTGACGACCATTGGCAATTCCGCCTTCAAGGGCTGTACCCGCTTATCCAACCTGACAATGATGGAGGGTGTGACAAACATAGGTGATGAAGCATTTTCCGGTTGTACGAGATTAACATCGGTAACGTTACCGAGCACCGCGCTTTCGTTAGGCCACCGTTGTTTCGAAGGTTGCACCCGGCTGGCAACTATCGCTCTCAATGAGGGATTAAATCGTATCGGTGGTAACGCTTTCGGCGGTTGCGTTCTATTAACGAATACTATTTTGCCAAATAGCTTAACTACAATTGAGTGGGGAGCATTCAATGGTTGTACCACCTTGACTGAAATGACTATACCCAATAGCGTCGCGGTGAATGAAAGTACTGGATTATTCCAGAATTGCACAGCATTGAAAAAAGTGAATTTAGGAACTGGCCTTACTAGAATTCCAAATTATTGTTTTGCTGGCTGTACTGTTCTTGAAGAAGTTGACTATAACAATAATATAACATCAATTGGCGCTTACGCTTTCCAGAATTGCACATCGTTGACTCAGATTGATCTACCGACTAAGGTCACGATTATAGATAATTGGGCATTTAATGGAAGTGGGTTGACCAGTTTAATTCTTCCAAACAGTGTGACGGCCATTGGGGAGGGTGCGTTTAGAGCTTGCTTGAGTTTACAGTCCGTCTCATTAAGCAATAATCTAGTATCTATGGGCCAATTTGCATTCTATGCATGTCAGAGCTTGAAGTCTATCACCATCCCGAAATCACTTACATCCATTGCCGGTTGGGCTTTCAATGGATGCTCTTCGCTGACATCTGTCACCATCAACAACAATATTATTGGTAATTATATGTTTGAAGGTTGCACTGGACTTACCGAATTAGTGACCCCCGACAACTTAACCAGAATCGGTAGCTATGCATTTAGCGGTTGTAATGGCTTGAAGACAATAACCTTGGGGCGCAATTTGACGACGCTGGGCAGTAATGCGTTCAATGGCTGCAACGCTATCGAGACGGTGATTTCTCGCAGTGAGATTGCCCCGTCGATGGGTGGCGTGAATTGCTTTACTTCCACGGTCTATAACAATGCGACACTCTATATTCCCATCGGTGCTACCGAGGACTATCAGTTGACCGACTACTGGTACAAGTTTGTCAACATGGTTGAAAAGGATCTTGATGTCATTCCTGGTGATGTGGATGGTGACGGCAGGCTTAGCATCAGCGATGTGACCGAGCTCATCGACCTTTTGCTCAGAGGTGGCGGTGCAGGCAGCTCCGACGTGGATGGTGACGGCCGAACGACCATTTCGGACGTTACAGAACTTATCGACAGTCTGCTTGCTGGCGATGAGGATTGATGACGAGTTTTCTACGATTTTTCAAAACAATCAAGGTGTGCCCCATGTTGGGCGCACCTTGATTTGTTTGTATTCATTAGTGTACGGGGAAAGGTTATCAACATCAGCATAATTCACTATATATGAATCGAATAAACATTTCTGCTGTATCATAAGCTTGACATTTGCCTCGAAGAGGCAGGTCGGGTCGAAGACAAACTTCCACATCCGCCAAAATCCTGTCAATCACAAAGTTCCTCTTCGAGGCACTTGCAATGTTCAGCTCATGGACCAAGCTGCGAACCTCTCCGAGGTTCTTGCATGGTCTTACTCATTAAAATCGGTTCTTCGAACCGCTAACATCTACGATGTTTCCCCGGACGACAATAGAATTGAATAAACATTTCTGCTGTATCATAGCAGGGGTTGTACACCCCTGCCTAAGCGCTGGTCGCCCTTAACGGGGCTTTTACTGGACGTCACTGGTGTCCCGTTAAAATCGGGAAAACATATATAGATATGCCTCTGAACCCTGCGGGGCTAATGCGAATTTCACGAATTTAACTAATTTGATGCTCGGATTTTAACGTGAGTCCGACTAGGATCATGCGTTGATGCTACGGGGCTGGAAGAGAAAAGGCGGCCCCCGGAGATAGGGAGCCGCCTCATTAATAGGTTTTTAAAGCTTAACGCTTAATGATATAGATAGGCCCATGAACCCTGCGGGGCTAATGTGAACCTTCGCTCGGCGAAGCCAATTTCACGAATTTAACTAATTTGGTGCTCGGATTTTAACGTGAGTCCGACTAGGATCATGCGTTGATGCTACGGGGGAGGAAGAGAAAAGGCGGACCCCGGAGATAGGGAGCCGCCTCATTAATAGGTTTTTAAAGCTTAAAGCTTAATGAATTACTTCACGATGATCTTCTTGCCGTTGTGGATGTAGATGCCAGCGGGCAGGTTAGCGGGATTCATCTTCTGACCCATCAGGTTGTAGTAGTTGTTGTCACCCTTGACGTCGGTAACGATCTCGTTGATCGCGGTCTTGGTCTTGGTGGTGAAGATGGTTGAAGGAGTCCAGTCGCTCTCGCCATACTCGCTAACGGCCATTACCTGTACCTCGTAAGTGGTCTCGGCATCCAAACCGGTGATGAGGTACTCGGGAGCGTCGATACCGTCAACATAGATCCACTCAGCCTCCTCAACGGGCTCGGGAATCTCGCCGATGAGCACGTCGTCGATGTTCAGGCGGAACATGTCGCTAACGTTGTAGTGACGGAATGCGATGTAGCCTTCCATGCCCTCATACTCGCTCAAATCGATGATGTACTGCTGGATGGGGCTGGTAGCAACGATGTCCTCAGAAACCTTCACGAAGTTGTCAGGATTGCTGGGATCGCCGGTGCAAACATACACTGCAAATACCTCGGCTGCATAGTTGGGATCCTGGCCTGCTGCATAGAATGAGAGGCTGCCAGTGAGGGTCACCTTGGGAGTGATCAGCCAGTTGTCGGGGAAGAGGGGAACGCTAACATAGCTAGCCGAAGTAGCGCACTTGGTGCCATTGAGACGGATGCCGTCACCGGTTTCATCATATCCGGCAGCAATGGGATCCCAAACGAACCAGTCGTAGGCGTCACCATCGGCATTGATCGTGGTCCAGCCCTCGGGCAGGAGGTTGTTCACGCAAGCCTCAAAGTCCTCGAAGAAACCAGTAGCCTCGGGCTGCTCGGTGTAAACGCGGTAGCGCAGGCTCCACTCGGTGTCATCCTCGTCGGTCCACATCACAGCTGCATCGTTCTGGCCAGGCTCAACCACAACATCCTCGGGGGTGGTGGGCATGGGAACATCGGTGCCGATCGAGATGTAGTCAACGAACAGGCGGAACATGTCGGTGCAGTCATAGTGGCGGATTGCGAAGCAACCTACAGCGCCATCATACTCGCTCAAGTCATAGGTGTACTCCTGCCATGCGGTGGGCGGAGTAATCATCTCTGAAATGGGCACGAAGCATTCCTCGAGATTGTCAAAGTCAACGTCGCCAACGCAAACATATACTTCCATGTTGTCGGCATAGAATGACAAATAGTTCATGGCAAAAATCGACAATGTGCCCTCGAGATTAACCATCGGCGAAATCAGCCAGTTGTCGGGAGTCAGCGCCTCACCGCCATAATAGCTGCGTGAAGTCAAGCTGTAGTCACCGCCGTTGCAGCTGTAGTAGTCGTCAACTTCCCAGCCATAGCCATCGCCATCGGCATCATAGCTTAACCAGCCCTCATACGAATCATCGGTCTCGAAGTCCCATAAGATCTTGCCGGCTCTGGTCTTCTCGGTAAAGACGCGAGGAGCTGAAGCGTCAAAAGCCTTGACGGGAGTGATCTTCGTTGTCTTCTCACGGTCAGCAACCGACCTCATCGACTCTGACTTAGTAGCAACATTCTGAGCCAATACCGGCAGTGCCAGTGCAGCCATCAGGAGTAAAACTAATTTCTTCATAAGCGTATAAATTTAAAGTTAAACAAATAAGAAATGATTTGGCGACAAATTTAGCACTTTTTTTGGGTTCGGCAAACAAATCGGCAATCAAAATGCATAAAAGTGAAAAACATTTTTTAAGAAAACATTCAAGCAGGAAAAGTTGAGGGTGTACCCGGGATTTTCCTGGATACACCCTCAATTGTCAGGTGTTCAATTCTCCCTGCCTAGGGAGAGCCGATTTTACTTCACGAAGATCTTCTTGCCGTTGTGGATATAGATGCCAGCGGGCAAGTTAGCGGGATCCATCTTCTGGCCCATGATGTTGTAGTAAGCACCGTCAACCTTCTCAACATAGTTGAGCTCCTCAACAGAGGTCACCTTGGTGGTGGTGAAGATGCAGGACTCGGTCCAGGGGCTCTCGTTGTAGTCGTTGTAAGCCTGTACCTGTACCTCATAGGTGGTCTCGGGATCAAGATTCTCGATAATGTACTCGGCATCCTCGAGGCCGTAAACATAGATCCACTCAGCCTCCTCGCTGGGAACACCGATCATGATATCATCGATGTTCAGACGGAACATGTCATAAACGTTGTAGTGACGGATGGCCACTTTACCAGTCATGCCTTCATATGCGCTCAAGTCGAAGGTGTACTTCTGAATCGGGCTGGTAGCGGTGATGTCTTCAGAGATCTTCATCCATTCACCATCGCCAACAGAAACATACACTGCGAATACCTCAGCTGAATAGCTGGGATCCTGACCGCCAGCATAGAACGAGAGTTCACCATTAAGGGGCACCTCGGGAGTGATGAGCCAGTTGTCGGGATAGAGAATACCACTTTGATAGCTGGCCGAAGCAGCACACTTGGTGCCATTCAATGCCACGCCATCACCGGGGTTGTAACCCAAGCTCTCGGGATCCCAGAGCATCCAATTGAAGCCATCACCATCGGCATCGATAGTAGTGAAGCCCTCGGGCAAATCACCGACGCAATCCTCGAAGTCCCAGAAAGCACCTGTGGGCTCGGTGTAAACGCGATAGCGCAGGTTCCAGTTGCTATCGTCATCATCGGTCCAGATGATGCTGGCGTCTTTAGTTCCAGGTTCTGCTGCCAAATCCTCAGGGGTGGTGGCAATAGGATCGGGAGTGCCAATGGAGATGTAGTCCACCAGGATACGGAACTCATCGGAGCAGTCATAGTGACGGATAGCGAAGCAACCCATTGCACCCTCATACTCGCTCAGGTCGAAGGTGTGCTCTTCCCATACAGTACCGGGCTGGATGAAATCTGAAATGGGCACGAAGCAATCCTCGATATTGTCAAAGTCAACTTCTCCAACGCAAACATAAACCTTGAACTTATCGGGATAAGAAGACAAATAGTTCTCGGTGAAAATCGACAGCTCGCCTTCAAGATTAACCATCGGCGAAACCAGCCAGTTGTCGGGGAACAGTGCTTGGCCACCATAGTAGCTGCGCGAGGTCAGGCTGTAAGTGCCGCTATTGTAGCTGTAGTAATCATCAATTTCCCAGCCATAGCCGTCGCCATCGGCATCATAGCTTAACCAGCCCTCTAACGAGGCATCGGTCTCGAAGTCCCAGAGATAACCGCCCCTGGTCTTTTCGGCAACAGTGACCGCACTTTTGTCAAAAGCCTTTAGCGGAGCAAAAACTTCCGTCTTGTCGCGGTCCTGTGACCTCATCATCTCGGCCTTGGTTGAGGTCATTTGGGCCATCACCGGCAATGCCAATGCAGCCATCAAGAGTAAAACAAATTTCTTCATAAGCGTGAATTTTAAAAGTTAAACAAATAAGGAATAATTTTCGCGACAAATTTATGATAATTTCTTGGAAAACACAAATGATTTCCAAGCAAAACGCAACAAAAAATAAGAAACTATTAATTTAGGGGCATCAGAATGGATAACCTACCGAGAAATGGAATTCGCTGTCGCGCTTGAATTTAGGGTGCAACAATGGCCAATGTTCCTGCCCACTGGCGGGATTATGAGCCTTCATGCCCATGTCGACACGAACGAGGAAATACTTGAAATCCAATCGGATGCCGGCGCCATAGGCCGCCGCAATCTGCTCATAGAACTTGTTGAACTTGAACACGCCCCCAGGCTGGTCCTCATAGTCCTTAATGGTCCAGATGTTGCCTGCGTCGAGGAACAAGCCCAATTCAACCACCCAAAACAGCTTGGCACGGTACTCAAGGTTGACGTCAAAGCGGATGTCGCCGCACTGGTAGATGAAGTTGGACAGGCTGTTGTTGCTGTCGTAACTGCCGGGGCCCAGGGTGCGCACACCCCAGCCGCGCACACTGTTGGCACCGCCACTGTAGAAGCGTTTCTCGAACGGTAGCACGTCGCTGTTGCCATAGGGGACCGCGATGCCTGCCCCCACGTGGAAGGCGACACTCTGGCGACGGTCGAAATAGTGGGTAATGGAGTAGTCGGCATCGGCCTTAAAATACTGCGAATACCTGATTCCCAATGCCTTGTAGCTACCAACACTGTCGGCCTTCTGCCCCGAGAGGTGCGACAGGCCATAGAGCAGATTGCCCGCCGTCTCGGCATTGGCGCGTATGGTGAAGACATCCCTCTGGAAGCGTCCCATCTGCAGCACGTTCATCTCGGCCTTGTTGGTGCGGTAGAAGTTGTAGCCCATCCTCATGATCATGTGGTCCTGGTAGCTATAGAGCAACAGAGGATTGGTGATGCGGTTAAAGAACTCTTTATTGAACTTGGGCACGCTGATGACGCTCAAGTCCACCAGGGTCAGCGTATGCGCCATGCGGCGGCTGCGCTCGGTCCACTGGTAGCGCCATGCTCCGCCGGCGATGATGCGGGTGTACTCAGGACGTGCCTGGTAGTCAAAGTTGACGGCAAACGATGTAGAAGCCTGTATCTTGCGCTTGAACGAGCGGCGAAGGAAGGGGGCCATGAATTTGGGGAAGGTAATCCCAAGCTCGGTCGAGTACTCGCTGTAATTGTTATTGATGAGTCCGCTCAGGTTACCGGAGATGCTCTCATAGGAAACCTTTGCCTTGGCACTCAGCACCTCGGCACCCTTGAAGATGTTGCGGTGCTCATAGTCCAATCCCACGCCAAAGCCGAGGTCACCCTCGCTGTTGGTGCCCTCGAGTGACACCGACACCGTCTGGGACTTGTCGGGCTGCAACAGCACATAGGCATCGACCATGAGCACGCCGTCCACCTCTCCCAAGGGTCGCACGTCGATATTGATCTGCTTGAGGATGTTCAAGCGCCCCAGGGCGCGATAGGTGCGCGTGATGGCCTCGGCATTATAGAGCTCGCCCGGCTCGATGTAGTTGCACTCGTCCAGCACATTCAGGCGGAGATACCGGTCGGGGCCCTCAATCACCTTGACGCCGTCTTTCATCACCACTGTGTCCATGCCCCAAAATCCGTCGTGCATCTCCACCGGGTCATAGTCGGTGACATACACCACATCACGCACATAGAACGGCTCATGCTCGGTGTAATAGGGCATGCGGTCATTACGGTAGGGGTCACGGCTGTTCAGCGTCAGGTCAACGGCCCTTGAATCAGCCGCCGTGTCGGCCATGAAGGTGATATACTCCTTATTAAATGCATAGTAGCCGTGGTTGCGCAGGTTATCGGTTATGCTTTGCCGCCATTCATCCAGATGGTTGTAGTTGAGCAGATCGCCCTCATGGACCATGAAGCGCGCCGAGTCCGCCAGGATGATTTCACGCAGCGTCTCGTCAGGGATGTCATAGTCAATGGAACGGATATAATAGGGCTCGCCCAGGGTGACGTCATAGTTGACCCGTGCCTTACGCTTTGCGCTGTCGGCCTCCACCTGATAGGTCACGGTGTTGTTCATGAAGCCACGGTTGCTCAAAGCGATGTGGAGCTGTTCGGCACTGGCGGCAGTGAGCGTGCTGTCGTAGATGACAGGCGGTGTTCCCACACGTTGAATCCATCGGTTGAACCAATTGGTGCTGTCCTTGCCCGACATGTTGTAGAAGGCCAGCTGGAGCTTCAAGCCACCCAAGACGCGGTGATTGGCATTCTGTCGAAGATAATTGAACAATTGGGCCTGTTCCACATCTTTATGAGGATCGGTGACATTGATCTTAACCTTGTCGAGCAACAGCCTACCCTGCGGCACATGCTTGGTGGAACTGCACGCCGCCATCACCGCCACCAGGACGATGATGAAAAGCCTCACCCCACTATGTACCCATCTGTTCAAAGCTACAGCCTAAAACCTTTCCACAAAATTACGCTGAGCCTTGTCCATCAACAGGTCAAAGCCCGGCTCGGCACGCAACGCCTTGAGATTGATGGGAGATAACTCGTCAATTTCCATCCTGTACCGGCTGCCATAGCCCAGATCGACAGCCTTCTGGAGATATTCCATCGCCTTGAAGTTGTCGCCACGTTGAGCCATGAACAAGGCGGCATAGTAGAAGTTCTCGCCCCCAGGCAGGTTGGACGATGTAATACCTTGCAACCATCGCAGCGCATCACTGTCACGCCCCAGCTCATTCAGGCCGAAGCCCTTAAGGTCATACACGTCATCGCTCAAGCGGGTGATCATGTTGTAGTCTTTCATGACCAGCTGCAAGTAGTTCAAACGCTTCAACACCGCGGCACGCGCCAGCAGTGCCTCGGCATTGCCCGGCTCGTTGGCGACAGCAGCATTGAGGTAGCCCAGCGCATCCTTGTCCTTGCCGACCGACGACAGCAACGAGGCCTTGGCGATGAGCATGGGCACATATTGCGGGGCGACCGCCGAACAACGGTTCAGCGCTTCCATGGCAGTATCAAAGTGACCGCCCTCGCCAACATGGTACTCGGCAAGCGCCTTCACCAGATAATACTCGGGCTGCGACGGGTCGCGGTTCAAAGCCTGATCGGCAGCCAGCAGCGCCTCGTCAAACCGTGCCAGTTCCAGATAGCACTTGGCCAGATTGTAATACAAAGCGTGGCTGCTGTACAACCCGTTGGATTTCACGTAGTTCAAATCACGCAGGGCCTGCCCGTAGCGGCAGTGGTCAATAGCGATGTTGGCACGCAGATAGCGGTAAAGGCCGCCCTGATCGGCACTCTGGTCGGCCATGGTGGCCAACGCGTTCATCACTTCGTCATAATGGGTATCGCTCAAGTCAAACAGGCGCTGAGCGGCAATACCGCCGTCACCCACGGTCATACCCTTCAACAAGTCCTTGATCGCGGCATCCATGTTGCCCTGCCGGGTATAGATATCGGCACGGTTGACATACACCTGAGGCTCGACGCGGAAGAGGTCCACGGCCTTGCTGACATGCTCGATGGCGGCCTTGGCGTTGCCTCGTGCCTGCTCCACCTGGGCGAGGCCGAACATCGCGTCATAGTTCATCGACTCTGAGCGCAGGATGGTCTTGAAGGCCTTCTCGGCGGCATTCAGGTTGCCTGCCTTGAGGTTGATTTTGGCAATCAGGTCGGTGCAAGCCAGTGACTTGGGCTGCAGATCCTGGGCCAGACGAAGGTCGGCCAGCGCACCGGCATAGTCCTGCCGTGCGTCACTGATGCGGGCGCGCAGGATGTGCTCGTCAAAACGCAATTCCTTATCGGTCTTGGGTGTGAGCAGCATCGCCTGGTTCACATCGGTAATGGCCGCAGTGTACTCACCATTGTAGAAATGCTGGTGAGCCCTGGCAAACAAGGTGTTGTAGTCGTTAGGATCCTTGGCCAACTGATCGTCATAAACCTTCATCACGGCATCGGTGATCTTGTCCCTGAACAGGACATCGCTATCCTGAGCCATGGCAGTCATCGAACACAAGATGGCGATGAGCAGGAATATGGACTGTCTGATAGATTTCATAAAATGATATATTAGGCTGTTGCTGCTTTACAGCTTGTTATCGATCTTGATAATCGTCTCACGCAACTGCGTCAGGCGGTTGAGCAACCCCTCCAGCAAATCCAGGCGGAGCATGTTGGCGCCGTCGCTCTTGGCAACAGAGGGGTCCTGATGCGTTTCCAGGAACAGGCCATCGGCACCTGCAGCGATAGCGGCACGGGCCATGGTCTCGATGAGTTCGGGACGTCCCCCCGTCACTCCCCCACCCTGGTTGGGCTGCTGCAGGCTGTGGGTGATATCAACGATGACCGGGGCAAAGGCCTGCATCACAGGCACGCCACGGAAGTCCACCACCAGGTCCTGGTAGCCGAAGGTCGTACCGCGCTCGGTGATCGTGACCTCATCGTTGCCTGCATCCCTCACCTTTTGCACTGCAAAGCGCATCGACTCGGGAGCCAGGAACTGCCCCTTCTTGATGTTCACCATGCGTCCCGTGTGTGCGGCAGCGACCAGTAATTCGGTCTGACGGCACAGGAAAGCGGGAATCTGCAAAACGTCAACATACTCGGCAGCAATGTCGGCCTCGACAGGTTCATGGATATCGGTCACCACAGGAATATTGAAGGTCTCGCCCACCTTGCGCAGGATGCGCAACGCCTTCTCGTCACCGATGCCGGTGAAGGAATCCATGCGTGAACGGTTAGCCTTGCGGTAACTGCCCTTGAACACGTAAGGGATGTTGAGCGCCTGGGTAATCTTCATCGCCTTTTCGGCAATGTCCAATGCCATTTCCTCGCCCTCGATCACACAGGGGCCGGCCAGCAGGAAGAAGTTGTGTGTTGGCGATGCCAATAATTCTTTTAACATATTCTAATCTCTATACTTTAAATCATAAAAAACATCACTTCACGCTCTGATCCATAGCGTGAACAGCAGCAACGGCCATGAGGCCGGCAGTCTCGGTTCGGAGGCGGCTCTCCCCCAGTGTCACAGGGATGAAACCGGCCGCTGTGGCAGCCTGCACCTCCTCGGGGCTGAAATCGCCCTCGGGGCCGATTAGCACCATCACGTCACCGCCAGGCCGATAAACGCTGGGCAGCGTGCGTCGCTGCTCACGCGGCAGCATGGCGTCACAATAGGCGATGCACCGTGTGCCGTCAAAATCCTCGGCAATGACATCCATGACCGAGGTCATCTCGTCGAGCCGTGGCAAGGTCGCCTTGAGCGACTGTTTCATGGCGGAGACCATGATTTTCTTGAGCCGCTCGGTCTTGAGCACCGTGCGCTCGCTGTTGTGGCAGCGCAGCGGGATGATGCGGTCCACGCCCATCTCGACGCACTTCTCGACGAGCCACTCGATGCGGTCCAGATTCTTGGTGGGCGCGATGGCCAGCACAATGCGGTGTCCCCAGTGGGGCTCTTGCGTTTGCTTATCCTGCACCTCGATGGCGCACCGCTTGGGATGCGCCATCGTGATGCGGCAAGTGTATAGGGTTCCGTTTCCGTCCACCACCTCGATGGTGTCGCCCTCGGCCATGCGTAGCACCTTGACGCAGTGCTTGGAATCCTCCTCGCCCAGCGTCAATGTGGCGGCAATATCGGGGCAATAGAAACGGTGCATTAACTTTTAGTTTTAAGTTTTAAGTTTTAAGTTTTAAGTCCTTAGTTTTTAGTCCTTAGTGGGCTGTCAACCGGGTCATTTTTTGTCTTCGCGCACGTGCTTGTACTTGAACAGGAACATGAACGACACGGCTACCACGAGGGCAAACGTTGCGAAGATGTACCATGCTGTGCTCCAGCTCGTGGGGGTGTTGCCCACAAGGAAGCCGTCCTCGGTCCAGTGGCACAGGCTATTGACGATAGCGCCTGCTGCCAGCGTGCCGATAGTGGCACCCAGACCGTTGGTCATCAGCATGAACAGACCCTGGGCCGATGCCTTGACGTCGGGAGCGCATTCCTTGTCGACAAAGATACCGCCCGAGACGTTGAAGAAGTCAAACGCAACGCCATAGACCAGACATGACAGCACGATGAGGATCACACCGGGGAAGGCAGGATTGCCGGCACCGAAGAAGCCGAACCTCAATACCCAAGCAAACATGGCGATCAACATCACCACCTTGATGCCGTAACGCTTCAGGAAGAACGGAATCAGCAGGATGCACAGGGCCTCGGCAATCTGCGAGAGCGACACGAGCATGGTGGCGTTGTTGGCGCCGAAGGTGTCGGCCATCGCGGGATCGCTCTTGAAGTGGGTCAGATAGGGAGTGGCAAAACCGTTGGTCACCTGCAAGGACATACCCAACATGGCCGAGAAGATGAAGAACATGGCCATCTTCTTGGTCTTGAACAGCTTGAAGGCGCTCAATCCCAGCTGCTCGGCCAGCGACTGCGATTCCTTCTTCACCAGCTTGCACTCGGGCAAGGTTAAGCAGTACAGGAAGAGCACCAGGCTCAGCAGGCCCGATACCACAAACTGCATGTAGGTGTACTGGAACTTGTCGGCACTCTCACCCAGTGTGAAACCGAAGCTGCCGCCCTCAAGCACAGCGCAGTTGACAAACCACATCGTGCAGATGAAGCCGATGGTGCCGAACACGCGGATGGGCGGGAAGTCCTTCTCGGTGTCCATGCCGTTTTCCTTAAGGATGGTGAACGCGGCTGTGTTGGACAGTGCCAGCGTGGGCATGTAGAATGCCACACTCAAGGTATAGATGGTGATGAAGGCCACCTTGTCAGGCATGGGGTTGGTCATGCCCATGTAGGCCAACGCGAGCATTGCCATACCGGCGATCAGGTGGCAGATGCCCAGCAGACGCTGAGGCTGGATATACTTGTCGGCAACAATACCCATCAGGGTGGGCATGAAAATCGACACGATGCCCTGGATGGCATAAAACCAAGAAATCTCGGCTCCCATGCCGGCACGTCCCAGATAATTGCCCATGCAGGTCAGATAGGCACCCCACACGGCAAACTCCAGGAAATTCATCACAATGAGTCTTAACTTTAAATTCTTCATAAGATATCCTATTTAAATGTTTAATTGACAAAGGTAGTGCAAGCCGAGCACAGAACAAAAGAATTCAATCTTTTTTATGTTGAGGCGCAGCCTACTGTAGCCGTGAGGCAAAGGTAGTAAAAAAACGGCGATTATTCGCCGCTTTGTTGCGCATTTGTTTTCTGTGCAATGATTTTCTGAATCTTGGCAGCGCGCTCATATTCCTCCTTTTCGACATACTGCTGCATGCGGCGCTCCAGTTTCTCGACAGGCAAGTCCTCGAGACGAACAGGTTTCTGGGACTTGTATTCGCCGTCGCGCCGCCATTCATAGCTCGTGAGTTCCATTACGTCGGGAGTGGTATAGATGGGTGCTCCCGTGCGCAGGGCAATGGCGATGGCGTCGCTCGTGCGGGAGTCGATGTCCACCTCGGCCATGCCATTGTTGACATGCATCATCGCGGCAAAGACCCCATTCTTGAAACTGTAGATCGTGACACGCTGCAACTCGATACCATAGGCATGAAACATGCTGACGAACAGGTCGTGGGTCAACGGACGCGACGGCAGCACCTGTTCGAGATGAACAGCTATGGACTGGGCCTCGGCAGCCCCCACCACGATAGGGATGCGTCGAGCCTGGTCGGGCGTGCTGTCGGCATTCTCGAGCAGCAGGGCGTAAGCGCCTGGCTGCACCTCACTGCGGGTGATTCCCAGCACCTTCAAGGCTATCAGATTTTCTTTCTCCATGTCCTGTGATATTGAAGTATTCTAAAGCGATTGCAAAAATAAGGACATTTCCCGACTATACCAAGCATTGTCAATAACTTTAGCGCTGATTGGCCAAACTGTCGTAGTCTATTTTGTCATAAATCAGCCGCTTTGCGGGCCTGTAACCGTCGTGCAGCACGTTGCGTGTGCTGTCGCACCACGGACTCTCCACCATGCCCAGCCACAGCAGCATCTGTCCCAGAGCGTCGCTCATGAACGGACGATGGGCTGCGGCTGCAACAGCAGCGGCACGATCGGGATGGCGCTGCCTGTAAACCGGCGAGCACCACACCAGCAGGGGGATACCGTTCTCGTATCGAACCATTTGTGGCGATTTTTGAGGATTGTGGTCACGCTCCATAAAGTCCCGGTAATCAAACACTTCCTCACCATGGTCGCTTAGCATCACCACCACAGCATCACGATCACGGTAATGCTCAAGGATGCTTGCCAGCACATAGTCGTTGTAACGCGTGGCGCGTGCATAGTCGAGCATGATGCCTCGACGGTGAGCATCGAGATAGGACGCATTGGCGCCAGGAAGGTCACCGGTTGTCCATACTTCCCACTCGCGGGTGTGCGGGTAGCGGGCGTCATAACTCGTGTGCTGGCCCATCAGGTGAAAAATCACCATGCGCCGCGCGGCGGGCCTGCAATGGTCGAAATAGTCTTTCACCAGGTCACCGTCAAACTCATATGCCGTATCGTTCACAGCATGATACACACGCTCCACAATCTCTGGAGCGAACAGGAACGAGTTGAGCGATGCCGAGAACGTCTCGTTCACCATGAAGTCACGCTGGTTGTCCCACACGTCCACCTGCCAGCCAGCGCGCCGCATCACAGCCGGCCACATGGGCTTGCTGTGCCAGGGTTCTCCGGCAGCCAGGCTATTGAGGCTCATCATGTTCTTGATGGTCACGCTGGTGAGGTTATAAGGTGCAATGGCATCGGTAAACACGGTGAGAAGCCCCTTGTCGCGCTCGGCAGCCATCAGCGGCGAGGTGTCCAAGGCATAGCCATACAAGCTCGAGTGCCACTTGTTGTAGCTCTCGCCGATGACCAGCACCACCTCAATCGAATCGGCGTCACATCTCACTTTTCCTGTCGTGGCCGCCTTGATGGCCAGGTCGATGGCTGCGGTATTCTCGCGCTGCTGGAAGTTCAAGGTCATTATCGACGCATGCAGCATCGAGAAGACGTCACTGCTGTGGTAGCGGGCCTCGGCCATCTCCAGCTCATATAACGAGTCAAAAGGCCTCACCAGTTTGTGACCAAGCCACAGGCCCTGCAACAGCATGGCTCCGACGAGGATGGCGATCAATACCGAGGGAACTGCATGCGACAGCCACCGTGCGACACGGTTGCGGAAGAACTCGCACAAGAGAACCGTAAACAGCGTCAGGCCTACGAGAAGCAGCGATCGCATGGTGCCGTGAGCAGTAATCCAGGTACTCAGGAACTCGGTGCTCTCGCCACGGTTGGTCTCGGCCAGCAGCTGCAGCACTTGGGGCGTATAGGAGGTACTGAAATTGCGCCACAGGAAAAGGGCCACGAGCCATTGCGCAATCAATACGATGTAAATCAGAGTTTTAACCAGCTTGCGGTGATGCAGTTTGGAAACAAGCCACACCACCAGGGTGGCCACAACCGCCACCACGCTCATGCTGCTCAGGGTGGACAGGACCACGCCCAGAGGCAATTCATGGAACCATCTCAGGTGGTATTCCCAGCTCTGCCATAATGACGGAACCAGAGTGATCAGCATCGTGCACCACAAGGGCCACTCCTGCACAACAGGACGTGCAAAGGCCTTCAACGCCTTCAGGATCCGGTCTATTATCTTGGGTTTGCCGCTCATGGACACTCGATCAGGCACGGTTAATTGGTGATGATGCCACTGCCAAAGCACAGTTCGCCCTTGGTGTCATAGATGACGGCGAACTGGCCGGGAGCGATGCCCTGGACATCCTCCTCGCTCTCGATGACCCAACGGCGGTCTTCGATATGCGTCAACTTGCCACGCATGATGTGCGGCGTGTGACGGTTCTTGAACATGATGTCAACCGAGCTGGCAGAATTGCCCCACGGGTTGCCTGAAATAAAGTGCATCTCATCCAACATGAGCGTGCGGCCATACTGCTTATCGGTGCCATAGCCGTTGGAGACATAGATGACGTTCTCCTTCACGTTCTTGCGGACCACATACCAGGGTCCACCGCTCAGCCCCAGGCCCTTGCGCTGGCCAATGGTGTGGAACCAGAAACCGCGGTGCTCACCCAGTTTGCGTCCGGTTTCCAACTCGATGATGGGACCGGGGCGCTCTCCCAAGTGGCGGCGGATGAAGTCATTATAGTCAATCTGCCCCAAAAAACAGATGCCCTGGCTGTCACGGCGATAGGCGTTGGGCAGCTTGGCGGCTTCGGCAATGCGTCGCACCTCCTCCTTGGGCAGGTTGCCGATGGGGAACATCACATGGAGGAGCTGGTCATAGGTGATTTGAGCCAAGAAATCGGTCTGGTCCTTGACAGGATCGACCGCTGTGGCCAGATATTTCACGCCATCGACCATGCGTGTGGTGGCATAGTGTCCCGTGGCTGTCATGTCAAAGTCCTTGCCCCACCGCTGCTCGAAAAAGCCGAACTTGATCATGCGGTTGCACATCATGTCGGGGTTGGGCGTGAGGCCCTCGCGCACGGTGCGCAGGGCATATTCCATCACATGGTCCCAGTACTCCTGGTGCAGCGACACCACCTCCAGCGGCAGACCATAACGGCGGGCAATCAGGGAACACATCTCGATGTCCTCTTCGGCGCTACAGTCGCCCTCGTCATTATCCATGCCAATGCGGATGTAAAACAGGTGCAAGTCCTCGCCCTGCTCCTTGAGCCGGTGGACCACCACGGCGCTGTCAACGCCTCCCGATATGAGTACTGCGATGCTCATGGAGTTTTTAGTTTTTAGTCCTTAGTTGTTAGTCCTTAAGTCCTTAGTTGTTAGGTGTTGGGCATCAGGCATTGTCAATGACTTTCTCATCGGCAGCGCTCTCGGTGAAATGGGCGGCAATGAAGTAGTCCAGGGAAATCTTTCCCGGGCCGGCCAGCAACATATACACAAAAATGCCAATGAACATGACGGGATAGCCCGGCGCGAAATTGAACAGCTGGTTAGTGATCGATTCGGGTGACGCCATGATAACATTCTCGGCAACAAGCATCAGCCCCAACGGGAACAGCACAGCAAACCGCGTGAGCAAACCGAGCATGATACAAACGGCACACAAGAGCTCAATCACCACAAGCGCTGTCATCGACGCCTCGGGGCTCATGCCCATAAAACCCTGGAATGTGGGTACAATCTGGTCAAAGCTCAGCATCTGTCGGATGCACAACTGCAGGAACATAATGCCAGTGAACAGGCGAAGGAACAAGCGCGACAGGTTGCTGTAGGTGTGCCCGGCGCTATAGAGGAACAGGTTCTTGAAAAATCGTGTCATAACCTCTTTATTTTTAGTAATTTCACTCTCTTACCCAAAACGGAAAGCCCAAGACTAATAATTGGGATTCACTGCCGACATCAGTCCCTCGACCGACAGGCTCTTGCTGACAATAGTATGTTGTCCGTCAAGAACATAACAGCAAGGGAAAACGCGCAGGTCCAACTGATTCTTTAAGTTCTCATCACAACCCACGATCCAATTGTCGCAGTATCCGGCAGCCTCACGGGCCCAGTTGGCACTAAAGGCGTTCATGCTTATACAAAGCAATTTGGCCTTGCCTGACTCGAGCAGCGCGTTCAATGCCACATCGGTACTCAGTCGCAAACGCCCGATCTTGCTGTCCATGCTATCGTCAATAAACAGAAGAATGAGGGACTCGCACTCAGGCAAATCGCTCAATCGATGCTTTAAACCATCGGCGCCAACATATTCAAAATCAAGCACAGCACCCACTTGAACGGAATTGATGCGGGCCAACTGAGAAGCATAGCGTTCCCGCACCTGCTTAGGCAAACTTTTGTTAGATGCCAGCGGCTTGATAAAAGCAACATACACTTCATCACTCCAGAACTCGGCTTCAGTGCCGTAGAGCGCGCGCTCGGCGACCTCACCCAGCTTGAGCAAGTTAGACGAGTTGGATTGCGCCTTATTCATCAGGTCACTCACCGAGTTCATCACAATATTGCGATGCGCGAAGCGGAAAAAATCAACAAAATCACGGAATGTATCCTCAAATACCGCCTCATCACTGATGGGCTTGCTGATGTCATAACCGTCCCAAAAATGCGTGATAATGTAGTTGCAACGACTCTCCAAAGTAGTGCACGTGTCGGGCGCCATTGGATAAGGGAACAAGCGGCCAGGCAGCTGCTCGGCCAAGCGGTCCTGAGCTATAGCGGCAACGGAACACAACAATAATGCACTAATAAACAATAATATACGTCTCATTTCTTTAAGTATCAGGGCAACTATCGCCCTCATTTAAACGGCTAAATTACTATAAAACCCTCATACCTCAAAATACTGTCCGTCAAAAAATGTCATACATTATATTAAAAATGATGAAATGACGAAGAAAGCCGGAAACGGCAGTTTACCGATTCCGGCTTTCCTCAGCATTTAATAAAATATCCCCCTGATTATCGGGGAGAGGTAATATTTCAAGATTTGGAGCAATTATTTGTTGAGGGTCCTTAGATTTTTGATGACGCAAAATTACTAAACCACATACTACCCAAATTAGGAAAAACCATAAAAACTGTTTGGATAATTTGTGTTTTTTTGACCAGAAATTTGTGTTTTTTTGACCAAATAATTAGACAATTTGCTTATTATCAATGTTTTAACAAATCAAATACGCCTTTTAGAAATCAATCTCAATATTTTTTACTCTAATTGGCACACAATTACGGATTCTGTCGTAATTATTTGCATAATCATACTTTTTGTCTTAACTTTGCGTCCGCTTTTTTCAGCATTGTTATGCTGTATGGGCGTCTACTATCATTTAATATCATTTTTATAAACCATTAAAAGATTCTTTAGAACAAATGAAAAGATTCACATCGATTACGGTGCTTGCCGTCATTGTGCTCATGGGAATGCAGTCAATGGCCCAAGGACTGACTTTTAGAGGAATTTACCAAACCAGCCGTGACAACGATTACCCAAACGGGGTGTACAGCGAGTATGTGGGTTACAATTACAGCCTGTATAAACCCATTTTTATCGTACAACAAGGCGTGTACAAGATGGAATGGGACGGCAACAGTGTGGCTATGCCTGAAAAATACCCCGCTGTGAACAAGGCAGATTTTTACAGCAACGGCCGTTTCACCGATAATGACAAGGCATTGTGGGCCAGCAACTTCAACATGATGTATGCCAACTCTGGCGCCATCATCCACAATGGCGTGCTCACCACTATCATGTCGCGAACCGACATGCAGAACCCCGACGGCACATGGGTGACCAACGACACCAACCGCTTTGCCATCCGCAAGTGGGATGCCCACACTTTTGACCTGCTCAGCGCAGGTGACGATTACCGCCCCGCCTGGGATTGCCTGGAATCGGCCGGTATGGCTGTCAACCCCAAGGACGGTAAGGTCTATGGCCTGTTCCACATCACCAACAAGTACCTGCCCGACTCCATCCTGAACGATCCCGACTTCTTTGCCGACGAGCAGGCAGACTCGACCGACAGCGGCTATGCCATCTGCACGATAGACCTCGACAAGATGGAAATCAGCCAAATCACCCCCGGCCTGTATTATCTGAACTTCGTCACTTTCGCCATCAACAGTGAGGGACGTGCGTTTGCCATGACCAGTGGCGGAGGCACGGCAGCCCAGCCTGCCGCCGACGGCAAGATTTATGACATCAACGGCGAGCTCTCAGGCGCTCACGTCATGGAATTTGACCTGACCACGGGACTCATGCTGGACGACAACCGCGCGAGCACCGGCTATTGCTCACAGGTGAAACGACAGGCTGCCTGCTTCAGCAAGAATAATCCCAACAAGATGTATTGGATGGGATACTTCAACAGCGGCATGGGGTTTGACGACTATGGTAACTGGAACCCGCTGAGCGACCTCAACTGGATAGCAAACGGCAAGTATGACACGGCCCTCTATGAAGTGGACATCACGACCGGCGAGGCAACCCGTCTGGGCATCATCGAGGACCGCTACCTGTTTGCCTATATGTGGGTGGACGGTGAAGAAGAGCCGGAGCAACCTGCCGGACTGCGTGGCGACGTGAATGGTAATGGCACGGTATCGATCGAAGACGTGACAGCCCTCGTCGATTATCTGCTCAACGGCAATGCTGCAGGCATCAACCTGGACAATGCCGACTATAACAGCGACGGCAAGACCAGCATCGATGACGCTACCGGCCTCATCGACTATCTGCTCCAGGGCGAGTTCTAATCTACCTGCCAGACAACAAAACAATGGGGACGACCTTCAATCGATGGCCGTCCCCTGTTTCTATCTTGAGATGTAGCTACCTTCCACTATTTGACATAGGGCTTGATGGCGTCTCGCCAGATGAGGTAGCCCTGCCCCATCAGGTGCAGGCCGTCATTGGTCAAGTCGGCACGCAAGCGTCCCTGGTCATCCACAAACAGCGGGTACAGGTTAATCCATGTCACGCCTTGACGGCGTGCCACTTGCTCAAGCAGCACGTTGGCCTCGACGACAACGTGGTCACGCCCCTTGAGCAGTTTCCACTCGCGCACGTCGTTGTTGAACGGCAACAGGCTCTGCAGATAGATTTTGGTCCTGGGCGAACCTTTCTTCACCATCGTGATGAGTTTCTCGGTCGCCCGGGCGATACTGTCGGCGCTCACGTCGTGCGAGATGTCGTTCACACCGCACATGATGAACAGTTTCTTGGGCTGTCCCTCAATGATGGGTCCGATGCGGTCGATCATTCCCTGGACGATGTCACCCACAATGCCGCGGTTCTTGATATGGCGGTTGTTCAAGAGTTCATTGAATTCGCAACCGTCAGTCAAGCTGTTGCCCAACATGACAATGTCCTTCTTGCCGATGGGCAGTTCGTCAAACAACGTCGCCCGCCGCGCATAATACGGGTCTTGATTGGCCTGAGCCATCGCCATGAGGCACATGAGCGCCCCCATGGCTATCAATGCTATCCTTTTCATCGACTCCCGAGTTAGCATTATTGACCCCGATAAGCGTCAATGGCCTTTTTTACCGAGCCATGGAGCAAGAGCAAACGCTTGGCATCGTCATAGGGCAGTTTCAGCTCTTCGACGAGCCAGCGAGTGCCCCGGTCAACGAGTTTTTGGTTGGTGAGCTGCATGTTCACCATCTTGTTGCCCTTAACGCGGCCCATCTGAATCATCACACTGGTCGAAATCATGTTGCAGATCAATTTCTGTCCCGTTCCACTCTTCATGCGGGAGCTGCCCGTAACATATTCCGGCCCGACGACCATCTCGATGGCAATCTCGGCAGCCTCGCTCACCGGTGCGCCCGGGTTGCTGGTGATGGCAGCGGTGAGGCAGCCGTTGGCACGTGCGTCGCGCAGTGCACCGATGACATAGGGCGTCGTACCTGATGCTGCGATGCCGATGACCGTGTCGAGCGGCGTCACATTGTATTCCTGGAGGTCTTTCCATCCTTGAGCGGTGTCGTCCTCGGCATTCTCGACCGCGTTGCGCAACGCGGTGTCACCACCGGCAATCACGCCGATGATCCAGCCAGGAGACATGCCAAAGGTGGGCGGTATCTCACTGGCGTCAAGCACGCCCAAGCGTCCACTGGTGCCCGCACCCATGTAGAAGATGCGTCCACCCTTCTTCATGCGCTCGACGATGCCGATGACCAGGCGCTCAATCTGCGGGATGGTCTTCTGCACCGCATCGGCCACCTTGTGGTCCTCCTGGTTGATCTCGGTGAGCAGCTCATGCACCGATTTCTTTTCCAGATTATCATAGAGCGAAGGTTGTTCGCTGATTTTTACAAAACCCATAATCTTATCAAATTTTCATTCTACTACTATTCAATTAACAGTCAGCCTGCCGTCATCCTTCGGACGAATGGTACTTCACCAGACCCTCCATCGGGTCCTTGATGACCGTGCCGATGGTGATACCCAGCGCCTGGGCCGCCTCTTGCAATACCGGCTTCTGGAAGAAGGCTATCGAACCCACGAAGTTGCAGGGCAGCTCCTTGTAGTTGGGATAGCTGGCCACATTGCGGGTAAAGAAGTCGGTGAACGAACGCAGCACGATGTTGTGGATTGACGGCTCATCGATGTTGTGCTCCAGGAAGGGGGCAAACTGGGCCAGGAAACGGTTGGCGGCAGGTTTGCGGTAAACCGACGTGATAATCGTCGTGTAGTCCAGGTTGTACTCCTTCATGAACTTGTCACACAGGTGCTGCGGCAACTGCTTCTTGAGCACATCACCCACGAGCAGTTTGCCCAGCACGGCACCGCTGCCCTCATCGCCCAAAATATAACCCAGGGGCGACACGTTCATCACCACCTTCTCGCCGTCGTAGTAGCACGAATTGCTGCCCGTGCCCATGATGCAGGCGATGCCAGGCTCACGGCCACACACAGCGCGTGCCGCAGCCAGCAGGTCACTGGCCACCTCAATCTTGCCAGCCGTGGCAAAGTTGGCACGCAAGGCGTTGATTACCTGCTGCTTGATCTCATCAGAGATGATGCCGGCGCCATAGTAGTGGATTTCGTCCACCTTGTAGTTGGTCAGGTGGGGCATCAGCTCACGCTTGATCTGTTCCTTCATCTCCTCCTCGGTGAGCAAGAGAGCATTCATTCCGGTAGTGAAAATCTGCGCTACCTTTTCTTTTCCATTGAGCAGCGTCCAGTTGATCTTGGTGGAGCCGCAATCAGCAATAAGAATCATCATTGTATTTTAGTTTATTTTAGTTTTTAGTTGTTAGTTGATTTCTAGAAGTTCTAGAAGCTCTAGATTTTCTAGACTATCTAGATTTTCTAGAGGAGAGGGGCTAGATTTTGATATAGATTTTTTTCTTGTAGAGGATGTGGCCAATTACCCAGTTGAGCAACACAAAGCAAACGGCATAGAGGGCCGAAGCCGTGTACTCGTTGCAGAACGACTGGAAGAAATTGTAAACCGCACTGTGGATGGTGATGTTACCGCCCTCGGCATCATGGCCGATGGGGATGGCGCCGAAGAGGATGGCAAGCACCGTTCCCAACACATAGAGCGCCAGCGGATTCACACCGAAGGACTCAAAGAAGCGCGACCAGCGGCCTTTCTTGCCCTTGATATCGACAAAATAGATGAGCATCGCCTGGATGCACATGGCCATGCCGCAGGTAATGAGCACAAACGTCGAGGACCACATCTTTTTGCCACAGGGGATGCCATACTGCAACAGCCAGCCGGCCAGCAGCATCACACTGCCCCACAGCAGCATCGTGGTCACGCGCTCGGTGTTGTTGTAAACACTCAAGATCATGCGGCCCACCAAATAACCGATGAGCACATGGGCAATACAAGGCAGGGTGCTCAGGATGCCCTCGGGGTCAAACGAAATCTGCTCGCCATAGGCACTCTCGTGATACATGTGGTCGGTGCCCAGGATGCTGTTGTCGATCTGGGCGATGATGTTGTCGAGCGAGAACTCATAGCCGTTGCCAAATCCCAATATCAGCGCATAGGCCACCAGAATGATGCCCACAAGCCATGGGATGAACTTGCGCTTGAACAGCACGGCGCACAGCGACCCGAAGAAATAGACCAGCGCCAAACGTTGGAACACACCCAGGTAGCGCAACGTGTCCAGGTTGTTCACGGCGTCGGCAAAGGCATCGCCACGGCACAGGCCACGCACCAGATGGCCGAACCACTGCACAATCCAGCCGATGAGGAACAGGACGACCGTGCGGCGCACGATTTTCAGCAACAAGTCTTTGGACATCTTGTAGTTGAACTTCTTCAATGAGAACGCCATCGACACACCCATGCAGAAGACGAAGAACGGGAAGACCAGGTCGGTGGGCGACAGTCCTATCCAGTCGGCATGAGCCAGCGGACGGTACAAGTAGCTCCATGAGCCGGGGTTGTTCACCAGCAACATGCCTGCGATGGTGATACCGCGCAGGATGTCGAGCGACAGCAGTCGTTTATTGTCTTTAGCCATAATCCAGCTGATTTAATTCTTAGTGATAGAGGTAATATTTTGCGGAACGGATCTTGAAGACCTCAACATCCTTGTTCCAGTAGTCGATCATGTCGGCGACCTTGTAACGCTTGATGAAACGCTCGCGGATCTCCTTGGTGCCACACACCTTGTCAAACATGTTGTAGCGCTTGGCATTCTGCTCAAACAGTTCCACCTTGGGGTACATCTCGTGGATGACCTGCAGGAAATAGAACTGCGTCATGCACAGGTTGGCGGCATCGGGGTCGGTGATATAGGTCTGCACGCCGTGCACCTCCTGCAGCGACTTGTCCACCGCCACGCTCAAGGCGAAGAACGGCTTGTAGTTGATGGGGCGGAACTGCAGGCCAGGCAGATTCAGGGCATTCATGTTCATCGCCAGCGAGTCGGCGTTGATCCACGAGGCGGCAAACGTCTGGAACGGCAAGGTGTAACCGATGCCGGTGTTGAAGATGTACAGCTCGCCCAGGATGCCCGAAACGGGATAGAAGAAGGCGCTCTCGGGCGTGGGAATCTGGGGCGACGGGGCCACCCAAGGCATGCCCGTGTCGCGGAACTTCATGTCGCGTGTCCAGCCCTCCATGGGGATGACGGTGAGTTTGCACTTGCGGCCGGTCTTGGACTCCTGGCCGATGATGCCCTCCTCGTTGAGGAAGATGGCCAATTCGCCAGGCGTGAGGCCATAGATATAGGGGATGGCATACTTGCTCACAAACGAGAAATAGCCCGGCTCCACAAGGTTTCCTTCCACCTTGTTGCCGCCCAGCGGATTGGGACGGTCAAGGACCATGAACTCGGTGCCATACTTGGCACAAGCCTGCATGCACACGCCCATGGTGGCATAGAAGGTGTAGCTGCGGCATCCCACGTCCTGAATGTCATAGATCAGCACATCGATGTCCTTGAGCATCTCGGCAGTGGGCTCATGCGTCTTGCCGAAGAGCGAATACATCTTGATGCCCGTCAGCGGGTCAACGGCATCGCCCACGGCATCGCCCGCATGGGCATTGCCGCGCACGCCGTGCTCAGGGCCGAACAGCGCCACGAGCTTGACGCCCGGCGCCTCGTTGAGGATGTCGACGGTGCTCTTGAGGTTGTTGTCGATGCCGCTGGGGTTGGTCACCAGCCCCACGCGCTTGCCCTGCAGCGGAGCAAAACCGCCATCACGCAGCACCTCCACACCCGGCTTGACGACCGCCCCTGCGGTCACCGCCACCATCACACATGCCACTAAAAACAATATCTTCTTCATATCCTTAATCTTTTTAATGCGAATTACGCGAATTCAACTGATTTAACGAATTATTAACCAGCCTATTAGCCTTATTTTTAAAATTCGTGTAATTCGTAGTTAACTGATGAGTGTCGGGTTAGTCGGTTTTTTTGCCGTAGTTGGGGTCGATGGTGCGATCGACGAAGTAGGTGACGATCAGCGTGGCGAAGCAGCAGGCCATTACCATCCAGAAGAAGTTCACATAGCCGATGGCCTCCTGGATGTAACCGGCGACGAAGCCCGGCAGCATCATGCTCAGTGCCATGAAGGCGGTGCAGATGGCATAGTGCGACGTCTTGAACTCGCCCTCGCTGAAGTACATCATATACAGCATGTAGGCCGTGAAGCCGAAGCCGTAGCCAAATTGCTCGATGCACAAGGCGATGGTGATAATAACGACGTTACTGGGCTGTGCGATAGCCAGATAGACAAACGTCAGGCAGGGCAGCGTCATACATGCCGCCATCACCCACAACGACTTTTTCAAACCCACGCGCGACGAGTAAATACCTCCCAGGATACCACCCAGCAGCAGGGCAATCACGCCGAACACGCCATAGACGGTACCCACCATCTCGGTGCTCAGGCCCAAGCCACCTTGCTCAACAGAGTGCACGAGGAAAGGCTGGCACAACTTGATGAGGAAACCCTCGGGCAAACGGTACAACAGCATGAAGGCGATGGCCAGCAGCACACCGGGCTTCTTGACAAAGGTCACAAACGAATTGCCCAGTTCGGCCAAGTTGTTCTTGGCGGCACCTTCGGCACCCTCGTTTCGAGGTTTGTCATCGGCCGAGCGCGGCAAGGCAAAGGTGTGGTAGAGCGTGATCAGGAAGAACACGACAGCCGACACGCCCAGCGTCACTTGCCATGACATGGGGATGTTGCCCGTCTTGCTCTCGATGAGGCCGGCGATGAACACCAGTCCACCCTGACCAAAGACCGAAGCCACACGGTAGAAGACGCTGCGGATGCCGATGAACGCGGCCTGGCTGCTGGGACTGTGGGCCAGCATGTAATAGCCGTCGGCAGCAATGTCGTGGGTGGCACTGGCAAATGCAGCCACAATGAAGAGCAGTAGCGTGAACCAGAAGATGCTGATGGACGTGTTACCACCAGCGATCGTTGCCGCATCGGGGTGCGGCAGTGTCAAGGTCAGCAGGATGAGCATCGCGGTCATGATGGCCTGCATGGCGACAATCCACCAGCGCTTGGTTTTCACCACGTCCACAATGGGGCTCCAGATGCCCTTAAGGAACCACGGGAAATAGAGCAGTGTGGTGAAGAACGACATATCACCGTTGGGGACGCCCATCTTGGTGAACATCATCACCGAGATATTGTTGACCACAAAGTAAGGCACACCCTCAGCAAAATACAAGGTAGGAACCCACCACCATGGGGTCTTTTGTCTCGATTCAATCTGAACTTCTTTCATATTTTTAGTTTTAAGTTTTTATGTTTCTAGTTTTTAGCACGATTTATATCGCCTGGAAATCCCGGTTCTAGTATCTCTTCTCGATGCTGGCGCCCACGAAGTAGTGCAGCAGGATCTGCTTGTAGTCATAGCCCTTGGCGCCCATCACAGCGGCACCAATCTGGCACAAGCCCACTCCATGGCCCCACCCCGCACCACGCAGGACGAACTTGGCGGGATATCCGTCTTCGCCCTTGTCATGCTTCTCGACGACAAAGGCCGAACTGTACAGACACGACGGCGACAAGGCATAACGGATGGTGAGTTCCTTGCCGATGATGCGTTCACACTTCTCGCCCACGATGCGCAGGCGGTAAAGCCGTCCGCTGGTGCCGCGGGCCACTGGTTGCAGGTCACGGATGCGGCCATAGTCAATGCCCGTGCGCTCCTTGATGAGGGCAGCGATTTCGTCTTGGGTATATTCCACCTTCCAGCGGTAGAAGTCCTTGGTCTCCTGGTCATAGTCGTTGAGTACCTGGGACAGGATTTCGGGGTCGGTGGTGTTGCAGAAGGCGCTGGGAGAAGACAGAATCCACTCGGCGGCATTGTCTTCGCGCGTCAGGTCGGGGAAGTTCTCTTCATCCGCGCTGTCGCGGCGAGCCTCCAGATAGTCGTGGTGATGCGGCTCCCAGCAATTCTCGAATTCCTCCATCACGCCACCGCACGACTTGGAAAAGCGTGCGTCACACAACGAGCCGCCATGCATGAGCACCTGGCCCCACGTGGCGCGCACGGCCTGCTCCACTTTCTCGGTCGTGGCACGGGTAATGCCTTGATAACGCTGGCAATGGTCGTCGGCGCAGACGTCAAAATTCACATGGTCGTCGCGGTCCCACCACTTGACCAGTTCCTCGGGGGTGTCCATCATCTCTCCCTCGCCATGCGGGTTAGGCTCGGTGGGCTTGACGGTCTCCTCGGTATGGATCTGCGCCAGCAGCCAACTGCGGGATATCACGGCATGGGCCTTCAAGAGTTCGAGCGAGGCGTTGGCGCTCATCTCGCTGGAGATGACGCTCAGCAGGTAGTCCTCGACACTCAACACATTCACGGGAGTGAGTTTGCCGTCCTCGACGATGAGGTGCAGCGCGCCTTTAAACGTCTGGTCTTCTTGACGTTTCCAGTGAAAGCTCACGCCAATGGTCACTCCTTTCAAGGTAAACGAGGCGTTCTCTCCATCAACAGGCTCAAACAGCAGTTCGGCATAGCGGCTGCCGTTCCATTCCACCTGTCCATCAACACAGCGTGCATTTTGGCCACCGCTGCACACGGCACCATTCACACGGTAGTCACCATTGAGCACGAAACCAATCTCAGGCTCATTCATGATGCCCACCCGCACCTGTGGTATCTGTTTCTCGTCCATATTCTTATTCGTTATTAAAATCAGTTATAAAAACACATCAAAAGAACCGTCCCTATTTTCCCGCTTAGAGGGGCGGGAAGAGTTCCCATCCTTGGCTGAAACCATTGAAAATGGGGGCAAGATCTTTGCGTGACATGCACAGTTCGTCATACAGGGCCTGAATCTGACCCACTGTCAGCGACTCAAAATCCTTACGCTCGGGAACGGCCCATAGGCCTCCCATATCGACGGCACCTGGGCTCAGCAACAGGCGACCCTCGCCCTCGCCGTAACAGGCGGGGCGGTGCTTGCGGCGCGGGAACACGACCAGATGCCACATGCGATTGGTCGTATCCCACCAACACAGCACATTGACCATCGGCTCATCGGCACCTTGAGGCACTGGCAAGAGGTCCAACAAGCGCAGGGCATAACGTTCGGCCGCCCGCTGAGTCGATGTCTCAATAGTGAAAAGGCTACGTCCCAATATATCAACATAGCCGATAAAGCCTTCATCGCCATCGGCCAGCAAGTGGGTTGTCGCATGGGCCATCTCGTCGGGCAGGGGCATTTCGCCCTTGGCACCAGCCTGGAAATGGGCATGGTCGGGTGCAGAGGCGCCGCATTGCGGGCCATTGTAGAAGACCACAAAGTCGGGCAACTCTTTGGCCAGCGAGAGCATATCCCCCAACCTACCCGACAGACGTTGCGGCACATGCTGCAGGTCGGCTATCGTGAGGTGACGCTTGAAGATGGGATAGGGATTCACCTGAATCTTGTAGTGCTCACCCCACAACACGGTCTTTTGCTTGGAAGGCTGATTCTCGCGACACAGGAAACACTCACGGCGGGCCAGCGAACGCTGATCCAACAAAGCGGCCGAGGAGCGTCGCCGTTCGGGATTGAACTGCAGCGTGATGGTCGCTTCACCCAGCGACAGCGTGCGCGTGACGGCACCAGCCAGCGCCGCATAGTTGGCGCCGGCCACGTCCCAGTCACGCAGTTGCCTGACGATGAGTTTGTCAATCACTCTGCTATAGTCCATGTTTTTAGTCCTTAGTTTTTAGTTTTTAGTACTATTACTATCGCCTTTTGATATCAGAGAACAGACTATTATTACTGACAACTGACAACTTAAAACTGGCAACTTAAAACTGAAAACTTAAAACTGGCAACTTATCCTTTTTTATTGAGGGCGATGCGCGCCTGGAGTTCCCAGGTGCGGATGCGGTCCTTATACAGGTTGTTGCGGTTCATCTTCTCGACATCGAGCGAGGCATCGCTGTTGTCGTCCCAACGGCGGCACAGATATACGGGGTCATAGACGCGGCCAATCTGATAATAGCGCGAAATGTTCAGACCCAGGGCATAGTCCTCACCATAGCTGGTGTTGGGAATCTTGACCTCACGCAGCACGGGAGTATAGAAAGCGCGAGGAGCGCCCAGGCCGTTGATGCGCAGTGCGTTGTTGCGTCCGTTGCTGGGCGTCCACTCCCTGTGGTCGATGATGCCGGGAGGAATGGGATTGAGGTTGATGTCGGTCATCTGATAGGTTCCCACTACCATGGCCACATTCTGCTCGTAGAACGCATCAACCATCGTCTGCAGCGTGTGCTCGTCCTTGTACATGTCGTCGCTGTCGAGCTGCACGATGAACTTGCCCACATTCTGTCGGTGAGCAGCCAGGTTCCAGTAACCGCCGATACCCATGTCATAGTAGTCGGCGATGATGTGGATCAGGCGCGGGTCGTTGTACTCGGCAATGGCCTCACGGGTGCCGTCGGTCGAGAAGTTGTCCACCACCATCAGGTTGAACTTGAAGTTGCACTCCTGCTTGAGCACCGAGTCGATGGCGTCGCGGATGGTGCGGATGCGGTTGCGCACGGGAATCATCACCGTTGCCTCGACCTCAAAGTCGCCCTGGTCGAACTCGATATGGCGGAAGTTGGGCACCTCCTCACCGTTCTCCTCGCGGGTGGGAGCCAGATAGCCGCCGACCTCCTTGAGGTGCTCGGTGCAGGCCTTTTCCATCTCGATCTGACGACCGCGGTTGCGCGGGTCAACGTAATCGAAGATCTTCTCGCCGCTCTTGCGGGTGTCCAGCTCGACATCGCTATAGAGGAACTCGTTGATGTGGGTGATTGCGGCGAACTGCGACAATTTCAGGCGCAAGTCATACAGGCCAGCAAACTCGTAGTTGGCCTTCATGGCCTCGACAGCCTTCTTGAAGCAGTTGCCACAGAAGAACATCACCGAGCCAAAGTCGAAGTCGTCCCTGAGGCTACCCATCTGGTAGTCGATTACAGGAGCCTTGTCGGCGCCCTTGTCGGTCACGTTGTAGTGGTCGGCATAGAGCATGCCCGACTGGGTATCGTCACCCAGCTTCACGAAACGCTCCAACGAGAACGGGCCCATCTTCAAGGTGTCATACTTGGTGTAGAGCAGCACATAGTCGGCATCGGCATGAGCGGCGATTTCGCGCATCGTGGCACTCGAGAAGAGCACATTGACGGGCAAGGTTTCGCATCCCTCGACAGGCACAGGTTTATCGACCGTGGCCAGCAAGTAAATCTTGTTCACCAGTTCCTGAGCCTTGAGGTGCTCGATGGTCTGCGCAGCCTGTTTGGGGCTCACAAACGGAATAAAGCAATTAATTCTTCCCATGATTGTTGTTCTATTTATTGATATTGTAATGATTATTGTATTCTTACTTCAGGTAGTCCATGATGCGGCTCATCAGGCTCGTACGCTCCTGGACGGTGGTCACTGCCTCGATGGGGAAGCCCATGACCACGGTGCGGTAGTTGCCGCGGTCGCTGGCGATGCCGGCAGGCAGGCCGTTCTCGCCGTAGCGCATCCAGGTGAAGCCGCGACTGTCGCTGGCACGGATGGCATCGGGCGACTCGACGGCATACTGCTTGTCGTTCAACTTGCTCACGAATGACCAAGCACCAGGCGAGGACAGGCGGATATCGGGGCTGTCAACAGCAGTGACGCTGCCATCGAGCGATGCCCTGCCGTGCAGACCCTCGTAGCCGAGGACGTCCTTGACAAAGGAGCGGCCAGCCTCATCGTCGTTACCTGCAGCGTTGTCCCACAGGTCACTGCCCACATAGGCACCCGTCAGCAGCACGCTGCCGCCGCCAGCCGTGAACTGGCGCAGGGCGTTCTTCAGGTCTGGGGTAAAGATCTTGAAGCGCGTGGGCATCAAGCCGCTGCCGGTCTTGATTTCCTTCTGCTTGCCCAAAATCAAGTCCATTATCCTGTAGCCCTCGGTATCATAATTGCGTTCCAGCGCCTGCTGGCTGCATGAAACAAAGGAATAACCCGCATTCATGAGCGCCTCGCCATGCACAGCAGGATAGTCAAAGGTATTGCCGGCCACGTTCATCGTCTCGTGGTCGCTGCGGCTGGAGCCGAAGCCTGGCGCGTCGTCGTCGGTCCATTCGATGGCACGGCGGAACTCATACTGCGAGCCCAGGTAGTTAATTTGCTGGATATAAGGCACGCCATGGTCCTTATCGTCGTCAAAGCCCGCACGCTCGGGGCCGTCGAACCAGTCAGGACCACTCACACGGGTGAAGCCGTTCACCACCAGCACGTCACCCTGGCTACCGCCGGCCTCGCCCAGGCTCAAGGTCTCGCTGGGGAAGCTGCGGCCGCCATCGTTCATGGCGATGACGCGGTAGGAATGAATCTCGTGGTCATTGATGCGCACACTGTATTGCGGGCCCTTGACCGTGGCGATTTCCTTAAATGCGCCATTCATGCCCACACGTTCACACACGATATAGGACGTGGCGTCGGCATTCTCGCTCTGGGTGTCGGGGGTGGGCTCCCAAGTGAGCAGATAGCTGCCCTTGTCGATCTTGCTGATGGCAAAAGTATTGACGGGCAACGGCTGCACGACATAGGAACGGTGGTCGCGCTGGGCGATGAATTTCAACATACCTTTATATATAGCCCGGCTCACGTCGAAGCGGAACATCGGGTCAAGGCCGTATTTCATGTCGGCAAAGTTCTGGTGCGACAGCAGCTCCATGAGCACGGCGGGCACCTCGGGCACACGGGCCTCGTAGTAGCTCTTGTCCCACATGCCACGGCGCGTCCAGTTGGGTTCCCACTTGGCGCGGATGTCCTTGACTATCTCGGTCGAGAGCAGGTTGCAGTAGCGGCGCGAGAGTTCACGGGGCGTGCCGTTAGCATACTTACCGAACTTCTTGCCACCGCTGTTGGTGCAGTAGATGAGCAGGGTGCCCACGATCTCGTCATCAAGAGTGCTGCCGGCATCGGTGTGCAGGCAGAAGGAGATGTCCACGGGCACATTCAAGCCGCCACGGTCGGGCAGCACGTCGCTGCCGCCGGCCAGGTAGTTGACCCACTCGCCGCGGCTGCGGTAGTCGTCGGTATAATCGTTGATGCCATGAGAAGTCGAATAGACACTGTCAGGAAAACCTGCCCACTGCAGATAGTAGCGCGAGCCCAAGTGGAACCAGGGATGGTCGCCGCTGCCAATGTAACGGTATTCCACGCCTTCCTTACCCAGGTATTTCTCGTTTTCCTGCTCGGCGGCAATGCGGCGGTTTTCCTCGGTGGGCAATGCCACCCGGCGCACGATATTGCCCTTGCCACCGCCCACCTTGATAGCGTCGGCGGTAATAACCGCATCTTTGTCTTCGCTCAGGTTAGACACCTCGACGACAGCCTTGTTCTGGCCCTTGGCCAGGGGGAAAGTGCCCAGATAGACCCATACGCCACCTGCCATCGTCTGATCGACGCGGAAGGTGCGTGTGCCGCTCAGGCTGTTGACGGTATAGGTCACGTCACGCGCACTGTTGGACAGCGACTTGTAAGAAATGCAGATGGCATATTCGCCAGCCTCGGGCATCTCCACGTCCCACGCGGCTGTCGAGAGTTTCTTCTTGTCTTTCTCGGCCTTGACCACACGGTAGGTTCCCTCGGTGAAGGGATTCTCAAAATCCTTGTATTCAGCACGCTGGAAGGCAAAACCGGCATCCTTGCCGTCCTGCCACTTCTGCTTGCCGTTGTGTTCGATGTAGCCCTGCTGTGCCTGTCCCCCGTCATTATCCACCACAACGCCAAAGTTGTGGGTGTCGCGCTCGCGCGCGTTCCAGACGTAGGCGCCGGCATTCTCCAGCATGGGAATCAGGAAGGGCAGCACATAACTGTGAGTGTACATGTCCTCGACGGTCTGCATCAGGCGTGCACGCTGCCACTCCCAGCGGTTGAGCAGGGGTTCGAAGTACCAGCCGTGGCTGGGCCACATCGCCACGATGTTGCCGTCCAGGCCATGCTTGTAATGGCGGTTGGCGTCGAGTTCGCTGATAAAGGGCTTGTGCGAGCGCTTGTAGGCAGGCTCATAGTCGGCAAAGTACTTGTTGATGTCGTTGCCCACGATGGTGACGAGCACGGGAAAATCCTCATACCCGGCGCCCAGCTCTTCACGGATCTCGCCTCGCATCTGCTCCACACCGGCCTGTGTGAAAGGCACGTCCCCGAAGTTCTCGCTCACGTCCACCTTGATGGTGTCGTTCTCAACGGCCAGAGAGCGCACTTTCAACTCGCCCACACCCATGTGCTCAGGCAAGCGGCTCGCCACGATGCGTTGCACAGCATCCTGCTGCTCCTGGGTCATCTCCTGCGCTTGAACAGGACACACTGCAACCATGACAGCCGCCAGTGACAAGAATAATTGACTCAATCGTTTCATATCTTCATTCGGTTTTTGAGCAAAATGTTATGCAACAAAATTACTCAAACCAAATGAAAAGCCAAAACGAAACCCAGTCAACAGCCTCTTTTACAACATTATTTATGATTTAACTACACTTTTTAAGAAAATTATATCACCGATTTCCAGTGGACGGCAAGTCAGCGCTTGGTCACCTGACGTGTGGAGCGGACGAGTGCGCCGTCGGGGGTCACACCCTCGACGAGGATGGTGTAGGTCGTGCTGTGGGCATCGCTGGCATAGAAGTCAAACGAGGCTTTACCGTCTTGCCCGACAGCCACACAAGGGTTCCAGTAAACCACCGAACGCAAGTCGGTACCAGCCTCGACACCGCCGTTGCCCTGATCGTAGCGCGGTGAGTAGAACTCCACAGGCCTTTGCGCGCCCATCGGCTCTATAATCTTGAGATATATGCTGGGCTCTCCCCCACCCGACCAACGGCCCGGCTTGTGCTGGATATAAAGTGTGCCTCCATGCTTGCCACGCACGAGATAGATATAATCCACATGTTTCATCGACACCATGGTTTCGGCCACATTCAAATCGGGGCACGGGTATAGGTCAGACTGTTCAGGCTATACTGGGCAACGCCCATCTTGGCCATCTGTAAACGCAACTCGGGCGTATCATTATTGTTGGCCTGCTCCATGGCATCCAGAATCATGGCGTCATCGGCACCACCCGCCACATCGACCAGCTCCCCATCCACATAGATGTACACACGGTTCCTTTCGGTTCCGTCACCAGCGGTGTAGAGCGCCCCGTTCATCACCCACAGACCCGGTATTTCGCGCACTGCATCCTCAAGCGACCGGATGTCCCTGTCGGCGATCTTCTTGGATGTGAGATTGTAGGGCGAGCCCGCCATCGGGTTGCCGCGCGGCCTCACGGCCTGGACCAGCAACTCATTGAGCATCACGTGGCGCCAGTCGCCATCATGAGCCATGCGCCAAGCCTGTTCATCGACAATCGATGCCGTGGCGACGGGATGTGCCGCAGCATCGTTCATATAGTAATTCACGGGAAAGACATCCTTGGCCACCTCAAGATTCATCTGCTTTTTGCCCTTGACATTCTCGGCCTGCACCACACATTCGGCGCTATCGGTGTCGAGGAACAGCGGCAGTACCACAGCAAACTCGCCGAGCGAGTCGGTATAGACGACATTGCTATAGACCATTCGCGGCACTATGAGACTCACCTTGCCGCCAACGACGGGCTTCTTGCGCCAGTCGCTCAAGACCTGGCCGGTAATCACCTGCGAGACCTCGATGGGATACTGGGGCTCGGCAATGCGCCCGCGCAACACGCGCGGAATGTCATAGCGGCGCCAGCCCTGGGTCATCATCAGCATGTCCAGGTGACGGGAGCGGTCAGCACGGCTATAGATGGTATCAAAGTAGTATGTCGGGTTGTTGATGTGCCCACGCAGCTCACTCTGCAGCAGCAGGTTGGCATAGATATTACCCTCAGTCAGCACAGTCGCGTTATCATCCACCACAGCCACGGCACAATGGCTGCCAGCCATGCGGGTCAGGTCACCCAGGTCCATATCCACCTTGATGTGGTCGCGGTCGGTGTAATCGTTGCGGTCGGTGACAAGCGGCACAACAGGTAATTCTTTTCCGCCGGCATAGAACAGGCGCTCGCTCAGGCAGCGCCAGCTCTCGTCAAACAGCATGGCCTGCACAACGCCAGGTTCCAAAAGGGACGGATCAATGACAAGGGATTCATTGCCCTGTGCCACATATCTGCCCCGCTGCTGAAGCACCAGCAGGCTGCCTGCGGCCCGGGCACCCACAGCCGTCAAGCTGATCGAATCGCCCACATGGCGCACCTGCACCACCGTGGCATCGTCACGCACCACCGGCAGGTCATACACCACCTCCTGGTCAAACAAATCGTGCCAGCACGCTTTGTAAGCCTCACCCCATTTGGGGGTGAACGCCACCACGCCCATGCCGTCATGCTCGACTTCGAGGCGAGCGAGCACATTACCCTCACCGTCACACAGCTCACCGCCATCGCTCACGGCGAGCGTGTTAGGATCGTGAACCTTAAAGGCCACCAAGTTCTCCACACCGGGAACCAGATATCCGCCCTCGGGGTAGAAGGTCACGCTGTTGTCATGCGGCGGCGGCAGGAGGATATATTTGTCATAGTTGTCGAACTGCACAGCCAGCACAGGCATCTGGGCATCCTTACCCTTGAGCGTGAGGCGCACTTCTTTTTCCCCACCGCCCCGCTGAAGCCAAAGGCCGTTGCTGGCCAGGTAACCAAAAGTGTGGTAAGCGCACAGGCTGCTGTCGACGGCATTCTCGTAGCGCAGTGTCACATCGACCCGGTCACCGTCGCGCACACAACGGGACACAATGCGCTTGCGCAACGACATCAGCGACATCACTTCGATGGGCTGCCGATAGAAATAGTCGGTGCCGACGCTCTGCATGAACATCGTGTAGGCCACCAACTGGTAGCGTCCTTCAGGCATACTGACGTCCAGGGGCACATAGCCTTGAAAAATGCCGTCGTCACCACTGTGTATCTTCACGCGGGTAATGACCGAGTCGGATGGCGACAACAATTCGGCATAGACAAAGCGACTGGCATTCACGGGCTGATGGGTCGCGGCATCCACCACCCAGGCCCTCAGCCAGATGGTATCCCCGGCCATGTAACTGCCGCGATCGGTCATCACATGGATCTTCTCTTGCGGAAATTCATACCGCTGCCGGTCGATGCGGTCGGCAACGGTTTCAACGGTCTGGCCAAGCATGACGACAGCCATGGCCAGCATATTCAACAGAATGAGCAATCGCCGCATCATGCCTCAGGATATGTCATCGCTGTGATAAGCGACCAGGCCGGGCATACTGCTCAGGACGATTTTGCGCACGGTGGCACCAAAGCTGTTGGCCACCTCAAGCAGTATCTCGCTATAGGTTGTGGCAATGGAGCCAACGAAGTTGACAGGATAACTCTTGTAGTCGTATTGAGCCACGTTACGCTCAAAGAAACGCCTGAACTCCCGTGTGATGGTTTCATGGACATAGGGATTGTCCAAATGCTCGCTCAGGAAAAACGAGTAATGACGCAAGTTGCGTGTGGCGGCGGGGTTGTTGAGCACGGCGTCAAGCACCTCGGCACGAGTCACCTTGTATTTGTCAAAAAACGCTTCGGTCAACTCATGGGGCGCCAAGCCCTTGAGGGCGTCACCCAGGAACACGCGGCCCAAAGCGGCACCGCTGCCCTCATCGCCCAGGATAAAGCCCAAGGCAGGAACGTTCTTCACAATATCATTGCCGTCATAAAAACACGAGTTGCTGCCCGTGCCCAAGATACAAGCCAGCCCCGACTCACGCACCAGCAACCCGCGAGCGGCACCCAACAGGTCACTCATGACGGTTACAGGGGTCTTGAACTGGGCGACCAGCGAGGCCTCGATGATCTTGTTCTTCTCGGGGCCGGAGCAACCGGCACCATAGAAATAGACATGACTCCAGCGGCGCTTAAAGAACTCCGGCGGCAATTCCAGACGGATAATGTGGCTAATCTCGCGGCGCGTCATGAAAAACGGGTTCAAGCCTGAGGTGTAAGCATGCTCAAGCTGATGGCCGTTCTCTATCAACGACCATTCAGTTCGTGTGGTGCTGCTCTCGGCAATCAGGGTAATATTATGTCCTTTAATAGCTCCCATCTCAGTTAAGGGGTGTTTCTTTGTGTTAATAATCTTTTAAAAACAGGCCAAAGCCGATTTGAAAAACACAAAGTTATGCAAAATCCCAATCAACGCGCCCCAAAATCCCATAAATTTTCAATCCATAAGCAAATATTAACACAAAACCACGATTTTTAACAAACTTATTGGGCATACAAAAAAAACACCCGCAGTGACTTACCACGGGTGTCAGCCAATTCACACGAATCGGGAAAAAGCCTGTTAAGCGATGTCGATCACGCGGTCCACCTTCTTCTCGGGCTCGGGAGCGAGCTTGGGCAGTTCGATGGACAGGATGCCGTCCTCGACCTTTGCGCTGATGTGCTCCTTGTCCACCTCGTCGGGCAGGATGTAAGTCTGCTCATAGTTGGTGTAAGAGAACTCGCGGCGCACATAGTGGAACTTCTCGCACTCCTCCTTGCACGACTTGTCCTCGTGCTCGGTCTTGTTCTCGATCTTGACAACCAAGTTGCCCTCGTTGTTGATGTTCACCTTGCAGAGCTCCTTCTTCAGGCCAGGAGCTGCGACCTCCATCGTGAACGCCTTATCGCTCTCCTTGACGTTGACGGCGGGAGCCGTGGTCACGTGGCGCGGAGTCCAATCCATATCAAACAGGTCGTTGAATGCGGTGTCTAACCAGTTGTTGCGGTTGTTACGAATTACAGGAAAATACATAGTCTTTACCTCCAATTTCTTTTTATTTTATGAGTCTTTAAATGTTTGTTTTCTTTATCGTGCTTGCCGGTCTTGCGACCCGCTTGCGACTTAAATGGAAGCAAAAGCAGTGCCAATGGCCCAAAGTATAACTACTGTTAAAATTCAAAGACACCCTGTCAGGTTTTTAAACTATTTTAAACGAAAAAATGACATTTTGTCAGTTTTATAACAAAAACGATAGGGCCCCCATTGCGGGGGCCTTATCGTTTTTTATTTCTAGAGATTCTAGATTATCTAGATTTTCTAGAGATTCTAGATTTTCTAGAGATTCTAGATTTTCTAGAGATTCTAGATTTTCTAGAATAACTAGATTTTCTAGAGTAACTAGATTTTCTAGAATATCTAGGGGACCCAGATTGCCGGGAACGCTACAGTTTCACCTTGCTGGTGGCTGTGCGGCCGTTGATGTGGACGCGCACGAGATAAATGCCCGGCTCGATGTCGGCAACGTTGAGGCAATTACCTCCAGCGGCTTTGACATTGCGGCCATTGATATCCAGCAGCTCCACGGCCTGGATGTAGGTGTCGGCACTAGCAACGATGTAGTCATCCTCGCAACGAATCTTCAGGCCCGCGATGGGCACCTCGTCGATGCCGCTGGATGCCTTCTTGATCATGTTGTCGAAGCGGATGGTACCTGTCTTTATCCACAGGTCCGTGCCGGAAATTCCTCCTGGTACTATACGGATGCCATTGAACTTGACATGATCTCCGAGAAGATCAGATTGATTCGGCACAACTTCCACATACCGCCAACCATGGTAATTCATCCACCCTATGACAAACCCACAGTATTGACCATTTTCGTCGGAGAAATCTGCTATTAGACTGTTGAAACTCATATCTCCCCAGATGTGGATGCCCAACGTGTCGCCTTTGCAGAAGTTGATGTCTGTTGTGTTCTTGGGACAGATAAATATTTGCCCGGTTTTATCGCTGAACTCGTAAGTCACCTGCATGGATTTGCTGCCGAACAGCCTGTCGGTCGAGTTTGTTAACTCGCTGCTGTTAAGCACATCGGCTTCACCGTCGGAACTGTAGCTGTAGTAGTCATCGGCGTTCTCAAATCCCTCCACGACCTGCATGCCGGGTTTGTCGGCTCCAGCGTCCACAGCATGGAAGACGATGTCGCGGGCTGCGGGCAGGTGGATGCCTGCTGTGTCGGCGATGTCAACGTCAAGGATGAGGTGATAGTCCTTTCCTGGCTCGATATCCTTGGTGAGCGGGATGCGGACATAGCCGTAGTCATCACCCCTCTTGTTGTACTTGATGCTGCGCTTGTTCCAGGCCTGCTCATTGCCCTCGCTGTCGAGCACACGCAAGCGGTTGAACAGGTTATAGGTATCCAGCATCGAGTCCACACGCAGTTCCACAACGGGCTTGGTATAGTGCACTGGTGCGCCCTCATAGGGGAAGACGGCCAACTCGGCCAAGTGGTTACGCTTCTGGGTATAGAATTGCATGGTGAAATCCTCGTCCATGGGTGTGCCGCCGCCATGCTCCGCGCTCTTCTTGAGCGTGAGGGTATAGAGTGTATTCACGTCAAAGGCATCCACTGGCGTGAACACCAGGCGGTAGTAGGAATCCTCCCAGCGGAAGGAGCCTTCCACGTATGGCTCGAGCGTGAAGGCGTCACACGTGGTCACGCTGTCCATGTCCCAGTTGAAGGTGAGCACGATGCGCTCGCTGCACTTCACGGCAGGGTCGCCATCGCTCCACACGGGGCTGTAATCCACCACCACGGGAGGGGTGTCGCGCACGCGCTTGAGGTAGAAATTCTGGTAGGTGGGCGCGTTGGCGGTGACGGTGACGGTTGCCGTCTGCGGGAAATGCGACGGTTCGCTCACCTCGACGGTATAGGTGCCCGGGTCAACATACTTGAACACATAGATGCCATTGCGCAGGGTGTCGGTCACGCAACGCTGCACCTCGTTGCCGTCCTGGTCCAGCAGTCGCACCGTGGCGCTGTGGATGGGCATGAGGTTATCGTCACCATAGACAATGAACGGCTGGGGGTTCTCCTGCAGGCGCTTGATGCGGTCATCGCGCACGTTGCCGGTAATAACGCCCTGCCCGAAGTCGTCGAGCCGACCGAAATACTTGTCGGCACCCAGCGAGATGTTCCAGCCTTCCATCCAGCAATAGTAAAAGCTCAACAGGCGGTAAGCCTCGGGGATGTAGTCATGGAACGAACCCTCGCTCAAGTTGGCGACAGCACGGTTGCCGCGCAGCACGCCATAGCCCTGTGTGTCCCACTCGGGACGGAACGACCAGTCACCCCAAATCTGGTAATTGTGGGTCCACACCGTGCTCTGGCTGGCATACAGGTAAGGCTCGAGGTCGGCGGCCAGCACATCGGCATTGGCGATTTGCGGGCTACCCGTGTAGCCACGATAGAAGACCATGGGGAAGTTGTTCACCGCACTGGTCCCCGTGGCATTGCTGTGGATTGAGTAGAACACGTCGGCTCCGCTCTGGTTACACAGGGCGACGATGGTCGAGAGGTTCAAATCGTCGGCTGTGGTATTGTTCACGCGCGAGATACTGGTTTTGTAGCCTTTCTTTTGCAGAATCTCACGCAAGGCAAGTCCCTTGCGCAGGTTGGATTTCGACTCCCACGAGCCGGCGCTGTCTCCCTGATGGAAGGGGTAAATGACCATGTTGCGGTCATCACTGTCATAGCCGCCATGCCCCGGGTTGATATACACATGAGGTTGTTGCGCGCTGGCGATATTCACACCCAAAACCGCCAGCAGCACCATCATCGATGAGTGAAGTAAAAGCTTTTTCATGACTTGCCAGCGGTTTTATTGGTAAATGTTGATTTTCATTTCATACAGCAGACCGTCGATGGTCGTGTAAACGATCTTGCCACCCCCGCAGGTGGGCTGCATGGCCATCGAGGCGGGCTTGGTCAGCTCGGCCTGCCATGTGCCGTCGGCCTTGAGCAGCAGAATCTGGGATGAGGTGAACTGGTGGCCGTCATCGGTCGCGTTTTGCGCCACCAGGTAATCGTTGTTGTACCAGCACGGCATCTCGTAGTTGCCCAGCATTGCCAGCATCTGGCCGCGGAGGTCAATCACCACGATGCCCTTGCCGGCGGCAAAAAAGGCCACCTTTTTCCCATCGGGCGAGAGCGAGGCCCACAGGTAGCCCGCCCACGAGTCCACCGGGCTGAACACGCGGTCCTCCCCGTTCACGATGACGTGCAGGCGGCTGCCTTCGGTCCATGCGGCACTGCCGATGTCGCCCGACGACTTGTAGCTGCGCTGCGGAGCCATCAACGCACCGCCACGTGTGGCAGGCACGGCACGCACGGCGCCATGCTGCAGATCGGTGACCTGCCGGACCTGACGCGTGGCGGGATCATAGCACTGGCCGGCACGATACACCAGGTGGTTCTCGCCCGTTTGCTGGGTAACGAAATACACCTTTCCGTCCCCACCCCAGCAAGCGTCATGGCCAGCCACGTAGTCACGCGTGATGGTCGTGGTCACCCCGTCCACCAGGTCGTGAAACTTCAACGAACCGTCCTCGGCTGCGAACAACAGGCGGTTGCCCGCGCTATCGAGCACAGGATAGAATGCGGGACCCTCGACATCCTTGAGCAACCGTCGGTGAGAGGTCACCTCCACCTCCTGTGCCACTACCGGCAGCAGCATAGCCGCCAGCAGCCAAACAATCGTCAATCTCTTCATATCAAATACTATTTATCGTCCTTAAATCCTTCCAACCGCAGGCGTGAGCATGCACGCGCGCAGCTCATTTCTTCGGCTTTTTGTTCTTGGATAGTTGCAGGTTCTTGTAGGAAGTCTGATTCTTTTTGGCCTTGACCTTGGTGGTGATGTAAAGATTCTCACCGCCATAATACATCTCCAGTTTGTAATTGCCGGGAACCAGGTTGGTGAAGACAAACACGCCATTGTCGAGATGGTCAACAGTATAGACACGGCTTATCGCGCCATTACTGTTATACAGTCGCAGCAGCGCTCCATTGATGGGCAGCAGTTTATCCTCGGCAAATTGGCGCTTGTCCTCGTCCTGACGTGCCAAGTCGGACCAGCGCACCGTGCCGGCGATGACTCCGTTCTTGAACGAGCCCTTGCGCCCAAAGTACTCGTCGATACCCAGCGACTGGTTCCACGCCTCCAGCCAGCAGTAGTTGTCGCTGAGCAGGCGCTCACGCTCGGGCAGATAGTCATGGAACGAGCCCTCGCTCAAGAAGCCCGGCAGCTTGTTGAAACGCAGCACGCCCAGCCCCACTTTGTATCCCCAGTCATAGAACGACCAGTCGCCACGGGAGCGCGGACCGTCGGTCCACACGGTTAGATCGTTAGTGATCAGGCGTTTCATGACCAGCTCGCTCAGCTTCAGGCTGCCCTCCACAGCAGGCTTGCCGTCCCAACCACGATACAGGCCCAGGGGGAAGTTCACACGCTTCTCAATTCCTGTCGCATTGCTGTGGATTGAAAAAAAGATGTCGGCACCGCTGTTGGCTGCCAGGGACACGATCTCGAACAGGTCCAAATCGTCCACTGTCGTATTGGTCTTGCGTGAGAGGACGGTTTCATAGCCCTTGTTCTCCAGGATTTCCTGCAAGGCCAAGCCCTTGGTCAGATTGGAGTTAGACTCATAGTAGTGGAGCGTGTCCTGTTTTCCGATGACCCAAGTGGGCACATGGCGGTCGTCGCTGTCATGGCCACCGTGTCCCGGATTGATGAACACGCGGGGCACGTCCTTCTTGGCCGTGGAATTCTTTATTTTCTCGGTTTTCCCCTTGCCCTTAGCCACGTCAGGCGCCTTGGCAGGAACCATGTCCAGTGTCAGCTGCTTGACCATGCCGTCATAGATCACGCTATAAACCACCTTGTCACCGCTCACCATGGGCTGCACGGCGCGCTCGTCCTTGTCGCTGATGGGCTTATACACTTCTCCGTCAAGCGATAACAGCCAGATTCGGGAGCCGCTCAGCCTGACGTTGCCCGCATTGCTCATGGCAATGATGTATTGATCATTATACCAGCAGGGCATCAGGAACTCGCCCAGATCTGAAACTATCTCGCCATTGAGGTCGCAGACATACAACCCCTTGGAGGAGGCTTCAAACATCACCTTAGTGCCATCGGGAGACAGCGATGCCCACAGGTAGCCGTTGCTGTCCTTGACGGGCTGCATGACGCGAGTGGTACCCGTCTCGTCCACCAGATAGAGCTTGTCGCCACGGGTGTAGCAAAAGGATCCCACATGGGCCGCACTGCGATAAACCTGCTGCTCACCATTGATGACCACGCCATGGGTCGCACGAATGGCCTGCACACGCCCATGCTGCGCCTTGAGCACCACCTGACGCTTACCGGTCGCGGGATCATAGCAGTGCCCCGTGCGATAGACAAGACCTTTCTTCTTGAGCTCCTGCGTCACATAGTAAACCTTGCCATCGGGGCCAAAAATCGCGTCATAGCCAGGATAGCCCTTGCTCTCGACCGTGGTCACGGCGCCTGTGGCGAGGTTTTTCAACATCAGGTCACTGCCCTCGGTGGGCGAGTAGAGCAGCCACTGTCCATCGGGGCTCAACTGCGGGAAAAAGCCGCAACTGTCCACCAGGGTTTTCACGCTCCCGGGCTTCACGCCCACGGCCATTGCGGTTGTCACATTCAGGCACATCACAAGTGCCCAAAAAAGTATCCGTTTCATCTTAATTGGTTCTTTTGGTTTGAATTAGCAAAGATAGTCAATCCCACGACAAACCAGAACCATTTTTTTGATTTTTTTACAAAAATTTTATCAACACTGCTATCGTTATTGCAATATACAATCTATCCCGCTGCAGGGCTTTTAAAACCTGTAGCGGGATAGTTTCCATCCGATCAATCTATAAAAACATTATTAACCTTTTTAAACCTCTCTGTATTAGATTTATTTCTTACGTTTTTTTGAAATCATCTCTTGAGTGAACTTGCGTTCAGTTTGCTTGAGCTGGAAAAGTTGTTTCTTGGAAAGTATCTTTGAGAATTTCTCAAAGTACTTGGATTCGATTTCGCCCTCCTGGACACGCGTGCGGGACAGTGCCGATGCGGCAGCCTCATAGTCGCGGTCGCTGGGGTTCTTCTTCTTTTCCACCTCATTGGCCAGGGCACGGGCATTGCGGTTGACCTGATATACCTCGCGCTCCATCTGCTCGTACAGGGGCATGAACTGTTTTTGCTGCGTCGGGGTCAGCCCGAGCTCTTCAATGATCATTTCATGCTTGGCCTGGTACATGTCAGTCGCAAACTTGGACTGGGCCTTATTCTGGGCCGTCACCGCACTGGCAACGACGAGCAGTGTAATCAGTATGGAAACAATTCTTTTCATCATTCAGGAATTTTCTATTTGTCGATTGAATACTCCTCGTTGCTCATGGCCACCGAGTCCTCATAGTTGAGTAAGTCATAATCGCTCACGGCACCGCTCATCATGAAGTCCTCGACATTGCTCTTGTCGTCCTGCAGCTTCTCGGCCACGGCACGAACACCGTTGATGTCGCTGGAAGCGGTGATGTGGCTGAACACCGACATCATGCACCACACCCCTGCGAACATGGCAGCCAGATAGGCCAGAGGCTTCAAGCGCTGCCACATCGTGGGCTTGATATCAACGGGAGTGATCTCAACATCGGGCAGCATGGCTACCATCTTTTTGTTGAAATCCTCAAAGTAATTATCGGGCACCTTGAATCCGGCGTCCTTACCGTATTTCTGCTTTATTGTGGAGTCTTCTCGTTTCATAACGCCTATTTGACTTTAATATGTCAAAAAAGTTTAATCGGTCTCACCCAAAAATTGCTCGATTTTTTTCACCGCATGATGATAAGAGGCCTTCAGAGCCCCCTCGCTGGTTCCCAAAATCTCGCTCATCTCGTCATACTTCATCTCGTCATAGTAGCGCAAGTTGAACACAAGACGCTGTTTCTCAGGCAAGGTGGCAATGGCCTTCTGCAGATTGATTTGGGCCTGGTCGCCGTCAAACCACTCGTCGCTCTCGAGCTGGTTGACCAAGAAACTCTCGTCGTCATCAATCGAGAGCTGGTTCATCACCTTCTTCTTGTTGACAAAGGTTATCGACTCATTGATGGCGATCTTGTAGAGCCAGGTCGACAGTTTGGCATCACCACGGAAGTTGTCGATGCTCGTCCACGCCTTCAAGAAGGTGTTCTGCAGCACATCGTTGGCGTCATCATGGTCGATCACCATGCGACGTATCTGCCAGTAAAGCTGTGAGCTGTAGTGCTCTATCACCTTACCAAACGCCATTCGACACTGCTTGGGGTCATGCAACTGCTCGACCACCTGTGCCTCGTCATATTTCTCTCGTGCTGCCATGTATTATAGTTTTGAGCCGTAAAGTTAGCAAAAATTTTGCCAACACGCCCTATTCCCGCCAATTCTTTTGATTTTTTTATCATTTTTGCACGCTATCCCCGCTCTAACCGTTACATCCGTTTATAAAACAAGCCGCCCCGCCGATGCACTTGTCATCAGCGGGGACAGCAGTAATGTCATAAACAATCAGTCAGACACTTGGACAGGGAAGAGGGTACCCGCAACCTTGAACTCAAGGTCTTGGCACTTGAAGGAGCCGTTGAGGACCTGACCCTGGCTTGTGATATCAAACTTCAGGTCGGTGATTGTATAGAAGCCCTTATAGGAAGACTCCACCTCATCGGCAGTGATGGTGTAGCCCGTGGCTGTCGGGGTCATGGTCAAGTCTTTATACTCGATTAACGGAGCCTCGATCGAGCCAGAAATATTGGGTATAAAATTGTAGATGCCCATCGTGCATGTCTGCCCATTGGCATTCAATGCAAACTCATAGAACGACTGTTTGTGGTCAATGTGATTGTCATTGTCGGGATTGATGATTGTGGTCGTCGTGTAGGCATAATACAGGCTGGTGCTGGTCACCACTTCCATTGTGCTGGAGCTCAAGGTATACCACATCACGCCGGTAGCGAAGTCAACGTAGCCACCAAGGGACTCAAAGCCGCTGCCCATGGGTTGAGCCGGTGCGACAAACTCGTAGAGCGAATATGAAACTTTCTTCATCTTCATCTCGGGGGTCGTGATAGTGCGGGACATGCCATTGGCATCCTTGAAGTCGGCGGTGAACTTGATCAGCATGTTGGTATTGTCCACATCAACCTTGCCATTACCTTGCGAGAAGACGATGTTGTCGCCTTCGATGGCACGGCTGTTTAACGTCACATAAGAGGTCATCTTATGCTCTGGCTCATCATTGTTGCACGAGGTGAACAGGGCAACGGTCAACAGAGATACGATAAAAAAGGATAATTTTCTCATTGCTTGCTATTATTGATTTAATGTTTAAGCGGTTAAAAATCAGCATAGGTCTTGCCCGTGGCAGTGACCGTTGCATCGTCGCCCATCATGAAATGTGCATCCATGTGGTCATTCCACAGGTCAACGGTGGCGTTGAATATCTTGAAGGGATAGTCGGTTGTGGTCGGGTGAACGTAGCCAGTGCTGTCGAGTGTAGTGGCGAGGTGGGCGGTGGTCTTGAGGTTCTGTCCCGACAAGACATACCCCGTGTTCGTCACCTTAACGGGAACACTCATGGCCGTAATGTCCTCAAAGTACTTCACATCCTTGGCATGTTGAATGTCCATGACCTTGACCACGGCGGTCAGGCTAGCGGGATCAACTTCAAACTGATACCTCACATTGTCCATCTTGGTGGTCTCGGTAGAATCACTATACTCGATGGTGGTCTGGGTACAGGCGTAGAAAACTTTGTCAATGGTCGATATCACGCGAATGCCGTTGGGCGTATTATAACAGAAGCGGTAAGATCCCTCGTTCACATCCGCATAGCCTCTGAAGGTGGGATCACTGGTAGAGCGCAACTCATAAAACAGCATTTTCCTGGGAGTGGCCGTCAAGTCATCAAAGGTCATGGTATGCTCTGTGCCATCGTTATAATTCACGATGAGCGTGGCTATATGCTTGCCCGTATCGACTGTGAGCTTATTGTGTGTGTTGCTGACGCCGATAAGCTCGCCAGTCACAGTATTGACCATGTGATTAATCATGAGTGGGTTAACGGTGAACACACCATTGCCACGCTTCTTGGGCTCATCGTCACCGCTACACGACACGACCGAACCCAGCAGGCCCATAATACATATCAATAAAAGGAGTTTCTTCATATCATCTGATGAATTTAAAAAGTGTCTATCATTGTTTTAAAGCGCTGCAAAGATATAGTAAAAAACAAATGGCGCATTCAATCTTGCACCATTTGTAATGATTTTTATATTAAATCTCGTTAAAACCGTTTCGAATCACTTGAGCTTGCCATCATAATCAAAGTGCCCGCCGTGGCAGTCAAATGTGATGTCAAAAGTTTTAGCCTCAAGGTTAACGTTACAGAGCAGATTCGTCACTCGATATATTTCATCTGTCATGGGAACAAATACACCACTATCACCACCAAACTTGGCGTAAGGAGCGATGTTAGTGCCGGAATAGGTAAAGATCTTGCCACTGCGGTCAACAGTCACCGGCGCATCGATGCGGACGGTCAGGCTAGGTGCGCCAGGCCCAAACACCACATTATAAATATAGATGCTGCTGGAGTCCTGGGCCAAATCGATGTCGAACATAAAGCGCGTGTCAGTGGGATTTTCATAAACAGAACTCAAGCTAAAGGCTTTGGAAGATGGAATTTCAACGACAAGGGTGGCCATGTCACTAATAGTTTTGCCCTCTTCTTGAGCAGTTGCAGTAAATTTGACACTGTAGGTACTGTAGGTACGCGAGAGCGCTACAGGGTTGGTGGTTGGAACTTCGTCCTGATAAAGTAACACTTCACCTTCGCCAACTGCTGTCACAATAACTTCATTGTCTAGAACTTCAAAACTGATTTTGGGAGAAGGGGTCTTACTCGGTTCGTCGTCACCGCATGAGACGAATGCCATCCCTAGCACAGCAGCAGCAAACAACAACGCAAACAATTTCTTCATTACTTCTCTTTAATAAATGTTTATAATATTCATAAATACGATTTGCCCGCAAAATTAGACAATTAGACCATTCCTGCAAAATATTTTTTTCACAAATGCTCAATTTAGCCAAAAACAGGAAAAATTGTGGGCAATCGTTGCAACGGACAGGAAAAAGCAGTAAATTTGCATGTTAAACCAACAATTTTAGTCACTAAAATGCAGAATACCAGCAAACAATATGACGAGGCCATTGCGCAATGCCGAGAGCTGTTCATCAACAAGATGAAGGACTACGGTCCCTCATGGCGCATCCTCAGGCCTCAATCGGTGACCGACCAGATATTCATTAAAGCCAAGCGCATCCGCACCCTGGAACTTAACGGGGAGACCAAGGTGGGCGAAGGCATCTGGCCCGAGTTCATCGGAATCATCAACTATGGCATCATCGGACTCATCCAGCTGCGACTGGGATACAGCGACACGGTTGACATCTCGGCCCAAGAGGCCTTGAGCCTGTATGACGAATTGATCGGAGCCACCAAGGAGTTGATGATAGCCAAAAACACCGACTATGGCGAGGCATGGCGCGACATGCGCATCTCGAGCTATACCGACTTGATACTGACCAAAATCCAGCGGACCAAGGAAATCGAGAACCACAATGGGGAAACCTTGGTGAGCGAGGGCATCGACGCCAACTATCAGGACATGATCAACTACAGCGTATTCGCCCTCATCAAGCATAACGAAGAGTTAGAGACCAGATAGGGTTAGACATTGGACACTAGCGACTGAACAATGACCATCAAGGCTATCGTTAACGCAATCAAATACGAGAGATGGTGCCGCGTGCTCACGGTGCTCATGCGACTCACTGTGGGCGGAGTTTTCATCTTTTCGGGCTTCACCAAGGGGGTTGACCCTTGGGGCTCGTGCTACAAGATCACCGACTACCTCAACGCCATGGGACTGGGCGAGTGGACGGGACTAGCGCTGTTGCTGGCCGCCTCACTAGCCGCATTGGAGTTCATGCTGGGCATCGCCATCGCCGTGGGCGCCTACCGCCGCAGCGCGCCGTGGCTGGCCCTGCTGGTGATGATCGTGTTGACCCCGCTGACGCTGTGGCTCGCCGTGACAGGTGCCGTGGCCGACTGCGGCTGCTTTGGCGATGCGCTGCACCTGAGCAACTGGGCCACGTTTGGCAAGAACGTGCTGCTGTTGTTGGGGGTGATTTACCTGTTGCTGTTCAACACTTCGGTGAGGAGTGTCTTCGGCCCTGCGGTGCAGTGGATGGTGATGGCTGCGTCTTTTGCCTTTGTCATGGCAGTCGCCTACTATGGTTACTTCACCCAGCCTCTCATCGACTACCGTCCCTACCCCATCGGCACCCGCCTGCTCGCTGACACGGCAATGCAGGAGAGCGGTGACGAGGAGAGTGACGATGATTTCATCTTCATCTATAGCAAAGACGGTCAGGAGCATGAATTCACCATCGACAGCCTGCCCGACGAGGCTGACGGATGGGAGTATGTGACACGATATCATGCCCGACGGCCACACGGCAAGGTCATCATCCAGAACGGGAACGCCAATAACGGCATCGCCATCATGGATGAGGACGGCAACGATGTCACGATAGACGTGCTGGGCGCCAATCGCCGCACGTTGCTGCTGCTCTTCCCCGACCTGCCTCATGTGGGCGCCATGAACTCCTTTGCGCTCAACGAACTCACCGACGCGGCACTCGTCGCCGACGCTCAAGTTGTCGGGCTCACACCCGCCGACACCCACGAGATTGAGCAGTGGCAGGACATTTCGATGGCCGACTATCCCATCTATAACATGGACGACAGCGAGCTCAAGACGCTGGCCCGCGGCAATCCCGCCGTGGTCTATGTCGAGGACGGTGTCATTCGCTGGAAACGCACGCTCTCGTCTATGGACAGCGTGGAACAGCCCATCGAACTGAGTGCCATGAGCGACGACTATGATCAAGACGCCATCATGGGACGGTTGATGCTCGCCTATCTGGCAGCGTTGGCAGTCATTCTCATGATTAACCGTTCCCACCTGGTGGTCAAGCACATCTTCTTCAAGAAGAAACCCAAGCAATAAAGGCCCAGGCCCGCCGTGCCACGGCTCCGTCATGGCCCCGAAAAAAAGGACTAAGAACTAAAGACTAAGGACTAACAACTATAATATATGATACTCAAAGAAGGACAACCCATCGGCAGGTGGCACGTGGTTTATCTGATCAAGGAAAACCCCTACGCCGAGAGCTATCGCGTCGAGGACGAGAGCGCTAACCCGTATTTCCTGAAGATTTACCGCCTCAAGAACACCCCCGACAAGCTCTTCACCAACGGTGAGGTGAACGAGATTGCCTTGAGCAGGCAACTCAACCACAAGAATATCGTCAGTTACATTGACGATGGCGTTTACAACGACGAGGCAGGTGAGTGCCGCTACATGGTTGGCACCTACTTTAGCGGTGAACTCCTGAGCGAGATGCTGCAACGCAAAAAGAACAAGAAGCTCAACAAGGCTACCGCTGTCAAGATTTTCATCGAGATGCTGCAAGGACTGCAGTACCTGCACGAGCAGCCCGGCATACTGCTTCACAACGACATCAACCCCACCAATGTCATGCTGAGCAGCAAGACCGGAGGCACCGCCGAGCTCATCGACCTGGGACACGTCTCGCCTTGCTTCATGGGCAACGCACCCTTTGACATGGCAGACCTGGACCCGCGCTATGCCAGCGGACAGTCCTTCTTGGGTAAGTATGACGAACTCAACGACATCTTTGCCGCTACAGGTGTGTTCTACACGATGCTCACCGGCAGGGTGCCCTGGGATGTGGAATTCACGCCACAGATGACACGCAAAGACAAAATCCGCCTAGTCCAAAAGGCCCGCAGCGAACAGGGCGAGATCAACGTTGATGACATCAGCGACATGAAGCTGAAGAACGTCATCATGGGTGGTCTGGCACTGGGATATAACGACCGCTATGAAACAGTCGAGGAACTGCTCGACGACCTCATCGAGGGCGATGAGAGCGATGCCGCGCGTGAAGTGCGCAACAGGCTTGAAGCCCGCCGCAAGAGCGAGGAATCCATCGACAGCACCACCACCGCCAACGAGACGACCAGCAAGCACGCTACCGAAACCAGCGCCGACGTGGAAATCAAGCGTGGCGGCGGCAACGGATTTGCCGACATCGCCGGCATGGACGACCTCAAGGAGATGCTGCGCAAGCGGGTGATCCTCATCCTCAAGGACAAAGAACTCGCCGACAAATACAGACTCACCCCGCCCAACGGCATGCTGCTCTACGGCCCTCCGGGCTGCGGCAAGAGTTTCTTTGCCGAGAAATTTGCCGAGGAAACTGGCTTCAACTTCATCCTGGTCAAGGCCAGCGATCTGGGTTCCATCTACATTCACGGCTCACAGGGCAAAATCGCCGACCTGTTCAAGAAGGCCGAGGAGAACGCCCCCACGGTGCTGTGCTTCGACGAGTTTGACGCGTTTGTGCCCAACCGCTCGGGCGACACCTCTGGCAACCAGGCTGGCGAGGTCAACGAGTTCCTAACCCAGCTCAACAACTGCTCCAAACGCGGTATCTTTGTCATCGCGACCAGCAACCGCCCCGACAAGGTAGATCCCGCCGTCCTGCGCACAGGCCGCATCGACAAGCAGGTGTATGTGCCGATGCCTGACCTGACAGCCCGACGCCTGATGTTTGAACTGTACTTGAAGGACCGTCCCTGCGAGGGTATCGACTATGAAGCGCTTGCCCAAAAGGCCGACGGCTACGTCGCCAGCGATATCGCCTACGTCGTCAACGAGGCCGCCACAATCGCCGCCTTCAACCACGAGACCATCACTCAAGACCTCATGACCAAGACCATCGAGGGCATCAAGCCCAGCATCGGCAAGGAACTGCTCAAGGAGTATGAGGAAATGCGCGACAAGATGGAAGGCATCAACCGCAGCAATGCCCTTCCCAAGGTAGGCTACATCTAAGACAAACGGTTCCCCGTGAAGGTGTGTAATAATTCTTGCGACTGATTTTAATCGGCCTAACGGCCGAAAAATTAAACAAAATTTGTATATCATCATATCATTTGATTTTTATTATAATTTTGTTAGATCTCTCAAGCGAAGCTTGATTTAAAATGATCAGCGTTTGTTATGACACAGCCTCCACTAACAACTAAAAACTAAATAACTTAACAAAATATGGACTTAAACAAAATGATGATGGAGTTCCTGGCCGAAGAGGGCTTCCGTCCACATGAAACAGAATTCGGCATTGCCTTCAAGAGCGAAGGCATCAACTTCCTCTACTTCAAGGACGAGGACGATGAACAGTACTTCAGGCTGATGATGCCTGCCATCTTTGTGGTCACCGAGGACAACGAGGAAACCATCATGAGGGTGATGAACGACGTGAACGGCACCATCAAGGTCGTCAAACTCTACACCATGGACATGGCCGATGAGAATGACAAGAAAGAGACCAGCGTGTGGGTGGCCTTTGAGATTTTGGCCGACACCACCCCCGAACTCAACGACATCGTGCCACGGGCCCTGGCACTGCTGCGCAGCGCTCGCATCACGTTCCTCGCCAGACTCGAGGAAGTCGCCGACCATTAACCCCCATCCCATCCATCAAAACACCGAGGGCGCGCCTGCTGAATTGGCGCGCCCTCGTTGTTTATTGCATCAGTCTAAGGGGAATCAGTTTCCTCCCAGCAGACTATCGACAAGCGAAGTCACATCGGCGATGTTTACTTCGCCATCGGGGTTCACGTCGCCACAGATGGGGCAACCATTGGCTCCGCCATTGAGCAGCATGTCGATCAAAGCGGTGACGTCGGCAATGTCCACATCACCATCGTGGTTCACGTCACCCACCTGATAACCATGGCCCTGATCCTCAAGCAAGGTAACAGTCTCGACGTTGCTGGCGGCCTTCGTGCCATCGATGTAGTTAGCCTCAACATAGTAGGTATAGGTTGCGCCGGCAGTCAGATTCTCGACCACATAGTACTGGCCAGTGATGCCGGTAATGATGCGGCTATTCTCGTCGCCTGTCTCAACCACAGCCTTGGCAGGAGTTTCCTCGCCACCGATAATGGTGACGCTATAGAGGTAGAAGCGCTTCTTGTTGGCGATGCAGGACAGGGTGACGTGCTGATCGGCTTCGGCGGGCACACCAGTGAGAACAACGGTGTAGTCTGCAGCCTCTGTGGTCAGTTCAACGGTATCTGCAATCTCGCCACAGGAGACAATGACCGAGCTGCCGTCGTTCAGATAGCTCATCGCATTGAACTTCACGGTCACGGTGCCGCCGCAGTTGGTCAAGTCAAGGGCCGGAGTGGTCAGGTAACCGGTCTTGGTGCCGGCACCCAGCTTCATGCCACCGCCACCTGCCAGATAGACGCCATAACCCGTCCATCCGTCATTGTCGCAATAGTCATCGAGCTCGCCGTTATCGCCCAAGTCGCGGCTGGCATCGCTGCCGGGAACCTCCTCACTATAGAAGGTCTCGGTCAACAGGGTAGCACCAGCGGGCTGATCCTGCTTGATGTTAACATACAGCGTGTAATCCTTCACATACTGCTCGGGGGTGATATCGAGCCAGTCGGCACGGAACGAGGTCGTGGTCACATACTCCTCATCGGCGGGCTGCATCTCGGGGGCAAGGGTGTCCATCGTGGCGGTGCCGTTAAGGGTAACGGTCACGTCCTCAGCGCCTTCGCTCGAGATGGTGATGGTAGCAGTATGCTCGCCTGTCGTGGTGGGAGCATAGGTCACGGTAACCGTGGCGCCTTCTTCGGCATCGGCCTTGCTGATGGTAGCGGGCTCAATGCTAAAGACGCCATTCTCATCATTCAGGGTGACGGTCACGTCGCCGTTGAGGTCAGCACCCAGGATATCAAAGGTTGCGGTAACAGTCTCGCCCACCCCAGCGGTCAGCGTCAAGGTCTCCGGATCAACGACGAGTTCAGGAACAACGACCGTGGTCAAAGTAACCTGCTCATTGTTGGAAGCGGCATTGGTGCCATCATTGTAATTGGCAACCACATAGAATTGATAAGTAGCACCGGCAGTCAGTCCCTCAACGGTGTAGGTCTTGGCCGTAATGCCCGTGATGGTGCGGTTGTTGGCGTCACCGGTCTCGGTGGCGTTGAGCGCGCCCTTGGCACCGTTATAGATGGTCACGTTGTGCACATACACGCGCTTGCCGGCACCTGTGCAGGACAAGGTTACCTGCTGGCCAGCAGCGGTATTCACGCCAGCGAGCGTGACGGTGTAGTCGGCTGCTGCGGCATCCAGTTCTACAGTCTGGCTCACGTCACCGCACGACACGATCAACGAGCTGCCGTCACTACCATAGTAATTGGCGTTGAAGGCCACCACGAGGGTGCCGCTGTTCTGCGCCAAAGCGGGAGTGGTGATATAACCAGTCTTGGAACCGCTACCCAGCTTGAAACCGCCTGTGGCTGCCTCATAAGCCGCATAGCCAGTCCAGCCGGCATTGTCACAGTAGTCATCCATCGTCTCGCCACGGTCATAGGTGCCGTCCTTGGTCACATTCACACCAGCAAAGGTCTCGGTCAACAGGGCGTCACCCGTGGCGCCCACCTTATTGACATACAGGGTGTAGTCCTTCACGTTCTGGGCGGGAGTAGCATCGGTCCATGTGGCCGTGAAGCTGGTAGCACCCACATTGGTAGCGGCAGCCAACACGGGAGCGACAGTCTGCATGGTAGCAGTGCCGTTAAGGGTAACGGTAACGGCCTGAGCGCCCTCACTCGTCACGGTAACAGTGGCTTCATGGGTACCGGTTGCAGTGGGAGCATAGGTGACGGTAACGGTGGCACCTTCCTCGGCATCGGCCTTGCTGATGGTCGTGGGATTGACGGTGTAAACACCGTTAGCGTCGGTGAGGGTCACAGTGACGTTGCCCGTGAGGTCGGCAGCCAGCACGTCGAAGGTAGCTGTAGCGTTCTCACCCACATTGGCGTCCATCGTCAGCGTCTCGGGATCAACGACAATCTCGGGCGTGGGAGCAAGCGTTCCATTCAGGGTCACGTTCTTGACGTTTGACTGCTTCTTGGTGCCGTCGGTATAGTTGGCCTCGACATAGAACCTGTAGCTGCCACCCTCATTCAGGTTGTTGACCGTATAATTCTTGGCGGTGATGCCGGTGATGATGCGGCTGCTGGCGTCACCCGTCTCGACAGCCTTGAACATCATGCTGGCGTCGCCAGTGACAATCTCTATATTATCAATGTAGAAACGTTTCTTCTTGGCCGTACCGGCAAAGGTCACCGTCTGACCTGCCGCAGCGTTCACTCCGGTGAGCACCACAGTATAGTCGGCCGCGCTTGCCGTGAGTGCCACGGTCTGGCTGGCCGAGCCACAGGAAACGACCACCGAGCTGTTGTCGCTGCCGTAGTACTTGGCATTGAATTTCACGGTGATGGTGCCACCGCAGGTGCTCATGTCAAGGGCAGGAGTGGTGAGTGAGCCGGCGTAGTTGCCGCTGCCCACTTTCATCGTACCACCGGCACCCTGATAGACATAGCTGCCCGTCCAACCGCTGTTATCGCAATAGGTATCCAGCGAGTTGGCGATGTTGCTTGTGCCGTCGTTGGCCACGGTCACACCGGCAAAGGTCTCGGTCAACAAGTTCACTTGGTTCGGGTCATATTGGGTCACGTAGAGCGTGTAATCGGTCACGTTCCCGCTCGGGGTCTCGTCGGTCCAGCTGGCACGGAACGAGGTGGTGCCCACATTGCCGGCCTCGGCCAACACGGGAGCATGCTTCTCCAGAGTGCTCTCGGGATAAACGCCGATGATCATGTCCTGATAGTAGTTGAAGGTATAGCCACTGCCCTTGAAGGCATCCAGGGCATAGTAGTTGTCGTCATAACCACTCCAACCGAAATTCACGTGATACTTGCTCGTGCTGGCGTTGTAGCCGTCAACGACAAAGGCGTGGCCACCGGCATAATAGTCGTTGCCACCGTACAGGATGGGGCGACCGGCCTCGAGCTCGGCCTGCATCATGGCGTTCCAGTTGGTGGTGTTGTGGTCGTCACGATACTTGACGGTAGCATCCGAGCTGTAGCCAAACTTGATCATGGCGGCACATTCATCCTCGGTGTAGGCGCCGCTGCCGTCGGGCGAATACATCATCTGCACAGCCTGGCCGCAATAGCGCATCAGCCATGCCACAGCGTTGGCCTGAGTGGTGTTGTAGTTCACGGTGCTGTAATCGTCGAGCATATTGTCCCAGTCCAGCGTGATGCCGGGCAGAGCGGGCACATTGAAGCGGGGTGTCTCGGCCGTCGTGTAGGCATCCAGGGCGGGCAACTCGGCGGGATACTTCCAGTAGTACATCACCTGAGCCATTGCCGTGGCCACACAGCCCGTCATGCAATACTGGCCGTTATACTTCGGGCACTGGTTGTAATACGGGGCTTCCTGGTCCCACCTGCTGGACATCAGCATGGGCACGGTGGTCGCCGTAAGCATGGTGGACATGAATTGGGTCGTGGTCTCGACCTGAGCCTTGGGATTGGCAATCAGCCATTCCATCTGCTGCTTGTACTGGTTGAGCCACCAGGCAACGTTGCTGGGCAGGTTGTTCACGTCCATGCGGCCGCTGCCGTAGCCCAGGATTTCCTCGGCACGGTCGTCACCACTGACGATGACATAGCCTCCACCTTCGTAGTTGAACACATAGTAGTCGTTGGCCTTGGCATTGACGGCCGATTTCTCGGCATGTGTCAGCTTCAGGTTGGCGCTTGACGCCATCATCCTGATGCCAGGCTGACTGTTCATGAACTGGACAGCACGAGCCTGAGCGGCAACGGCATCCACATTAGCTGCGCTCACGGTAGCGACAGCCATAGCCATCACCATGAGCAACAATGATTTGAAGTAATCCAATCGCTTCATTGTAGTTAAGGTTAAATGATTATTACTCAATAATATATTGTAGGTTTTTATAATGGCACACTATTGTCTGTAGCTGTCACAGCACAGAAAAGGTGGCACAAATATATAATAATATATTTGCACCACCAAGTGTTTGTCTATGAAAAACGTAAGTTTTCTAGCTATCCCTATTTATCTTCAACCAATCTCCAAACTTCATCAGTCTGGACCCATGCTATTTCGTGAAACTCAAGTCGTTCGGCAGAAAAAGCGGGAAAAGCTGCTCTGTTGGCCGCTGATCGGCCTTGGTTCTCAATCGCTCATTAAAATCACCTTGATGATGGTATTCACGTCGGAGATATTGACCTGATGATCCCAATTCACATCGCGCGACGGCAAGTTCTCATCTTTCAGGATGGAAGCGATCACCAGGTTCACATCGACAATGTTCACTTCGCCATCGCCGTTCACGTCACCCACGCCCAGTGTGGCACTATCCATGTTGACAAACTGCTTCCAGTTCTCGGCATTCTTATAGGCCTGCAGGGAAATCACCGGCACAGTGAGGGTA